>CAMDWC010000298.1 GCA_945878825.1 Haliscomenobacter hydrossis DSM 1100 | reverse complement strand
CCCACGCCCCAGTTTATTGGCGTTATTTTGTTAATGAAAGAACGTCCTGAATACCTCGAAGCAAGAAAACTAACTCTGGGGCCCACGCTCCATCTGGGTAAAATCTTGTATCCAACCATTGGACTTGCTCCAAGTTGAAGCACGTTTAATCCGGACTGTCCTGAAAAACCCAAGTTTAATCCTCCGCCATACCAGATTTTTGTGGACACAACACTAGGTTCCTTCGTTGGCTGTTTTTGATACTTTAAGCCGGAACTTGCCTGTCCGCTTACATCTGATAATTTTAAAACAAAAATTGTTCCTATAAATAAACATTTTATAGCATTCATGTTGTTTGGTTTACTTTTCTTTAAGTCAGTGATTAAGTCTAGTTTCAAAAAAGACCGTAATTTACAACTTCTATTGAAAAAAATAGAAAGGAATAAATTGTATGGTCTTTCGTTATAATCCAATGTTACAATATTAATGCAATGAGACATAATTTAGTTTTATTGTTCATCATTTCGTTTTTTTTTAATTTAAAGGCTCAAAACTGCGGTTTTCAAGGGCCTAAACCTATTTATTTCGATTCCATTTTTACATATAACATCAATGTATTTGATTATATAAAAGATGATTTATCGGGAAGTCAAAAAATAGATAGCATAACTTTGCGCTTTATCTCATCTGAATTATCAAAACTAACTATTTCGCTCATTTCGCCTAAGGGTGATACTGTTTTTTTAGTAGGGCCAATCAATGATTATATTGAAAATGATATCTTAGGTGGTATTTACAGACTTACTTTCGTTCCAACCATGTTGTCAACCGACACTTTTAGATGGCAAAACGACTATCCTGGTATTCAGCGCACAGGGGTTTATTTTCCTTTTAAAAATGACTTGCAGGGATTTCTAGGAAAGGTCAATGGTGTTTGGAAATTACTCGTTAATACCAAAGGTGCTGAAAATGAAATCAGTGGCGATTTAAACAGTATTCGGGATATTAAAATTCATTTTGCTATTAAAGATGGGGACAATTGTTGTAAAGCCAATGCGGGGGAGCTTAAGGACACCTTAATCAACGCTTGTGCCGGCAACACCGAACTCGTGACCTTGCCAGATCCTATCTATGCCCGTGCATCAGATATACCCGATACCAGCTTATATGGTTACGGATACATGATTTATAGAAATGATACCGTTTTTGATGTGTCGGCCAATAGAGATCTTAGAAATCTTCCTCCCGGAAATTATAAAGCGAAGGGATTTTCTTATATAAAAGATTCTATTTCCATTTTCAAATCATTTATTGGAAAAAAGACCTTTGCCGGGGTTCTAGCTATTTTACAAAATCCATTGACAAAAAAGGATACCTGTGGGGCTCTTTCTAACGGCACATACTCGTTTAATCTCACGCCTACCAACTGTGTTAAAAAGTTAACCTGGATACTTCCCAAAGGAGATAGTATCCTTTTTGATGGAAAGTTTTTTAAACAAGAAGGCGTTTATAAGCAGGTTATTCCTAAAATAGCGGCCTGTGACAGCGTAACTGAACTTAATATTAAATACATAGACTTCATTTGTCCAAAAGGGACATTTCAGGTGGGTGATTCTACTTTTAGAAAGGATGGTATTTTTTTAGTTAAACTGAGGGCAATATCTGGTTGTGATAGTTTGGTGAATGTGAAACTTAAATATTATAGCAGAGATCTTAAAATTATTTTGCCAGAGGACTTAACTTGTGTCAGAAAGTCGGTTGTTATAGATGTGCGGGGAACAAAGTCAGCTATTTACAAGACTACTTTTGAATGGAGAAAATTAGATGCCTCCATTGGCACCCCAATAGTTGTGGGTACTAATCCCTTGTTAATTGTTTCTGAGGCTGGTTTTTATCAGTTGAATATCATCTATAATGAAGACAGAAAATGTTCAGATACTTTAGTACAAGTAATTGAAAACAAGGCTATTCCTCAAATAACAAAAGGTACTATTTTACCTTACACCTGCAAGGTCGATTCAATTATCATAGGCGGCAGCTTAACATCTGAAGGGGCTGAATTCAGCTATTTATGGTCAACCTCAGATGGTAAGTTGGGGGCAAAGAAAAATGAAAAATTTGCCTACGCCTTATCTCCCGGCAATTATAAGTTTAAGGTCTCAAACACTATCAATGGCTGTCGGGACAGCACAGATATTGTCATTCAAGCCGACACCTTAAGACCATTGGCTTTGGGAGGTGGGGATAAATTTTTGACCTGTACTACGAGTGCAGTAACCATTGGAAGTGCTCTTTCAGACGGCGGTAGCGGTTTTATTGCCAGATGGACAATTATTCAGTCAAATAATCTCTCTTTTTTCTCTCAGCCCACCAAAAAAACCCAGGCGTTAAGTTCTCCTGGTATTTTTAAATATAATGTGGAGAATACCAGAAATGGTTGTAAGGACAGCGTTACCGTTACGGTGGCAATGGATACATTGCTTCCAACCATCAGTTTACCTCTTTCTGATACCTTGAATTGTGTCACGGGTAAAGCTACCTTGAAACTTTCGTTGAGCAGTCTGAACAGAATAAGGTTCAGTTGGAAAGGCGAACAGGGTGGGGTGATAGGTTCTGAATCGACTTTGTTGCAACCGACCATTAAAAATGCTGGCTTTTATAAGTTAATCTTGTTGGATACTATCAATGGATGTAGCAGAGAAAGAGGTATTTATATTACCGAAGATTGTACACCAAAACTTTTCTTCAACAAATCAGATTCAATTAATTGCGTAAGAGCTATAGTAAATTATTCAGCAGGAATAAGAAATCCAAATGCAGTTACTACCTATAATTGGAGCTCATTTCCAGGAAATAATTGTTTGCTTAGCGGACAGGGGACGACAAATATTAGTGTAAATTGCCCTGGTCTGTATCGTTTAATCGCTACAAATTCGGTGTTTAATTCTTCAGATACCTTGTTGGTTGAAATTATTGAAGATAAGCTTAAACCTACCGTGGTTATAGCAAAACCTGATACCATTACGTGTAATGAAAAGGTAATAAAAGTAGATGGTTCCGGTTCTTCCTCTGGCAATATCTTTAAATACGTTTGGTTGAATGCCAATGGTGATACAGTAACCACTTTACCCACTTTTAATGCCATAAAACCAGAGTTATATTCCTTAGAAATTACCAATAAACAAAATGGTTGTTTTGCCACAGGGCAGGTCAATGTTTTTCAAGATGAAGCGTTGCCCGTTATCAGATTTTTTAAAACTACCTATCCTTGTAATCAGGATTCTTTTGCGTACGCACCCCAGGTAATCCCTGTAAATCCAAGGTTTACCTATAAATGGAGTGGAACGGGCATTTATAAAAATGCAGATAGTTTGCAGGTCTGGATAAACAAACCTGGAAAATACTTCCTGGAAATTACCGATCCTTCCCAAAACTGTATAGTTATTGATTCTGTTCAGGTTGACGATAAGCCCTGTCCTCCCTGTTTAAAATTGATTGGAACACCTGACACTTTAACTTGTTCCCGCAGAGAAACAACCCTTCAGGTTGATTTGTGCAGACCTTGCCTGAACTGTGATATTCGGTGGACAGGACCTGGCATTTTACCTGGAAGTGATTTTAGAAATCAACGGGTGGACAAACCAGGAACCTATACGCTAAGAGGTTTGGCTGCCAATGGATTAGAGACGACCTTTGAAGTTATGGTGATAGGTGATTTAGTACCCCCACCTATTAAAGATCCAGAGAATTATACTTTGAACTGTTTGATTGATAAAGTCAGTTTATCTGCCCCTGTTTTAAGACCTGACACAAATTTTCAATACAGGTGGTTGCCTCCTGTGGCTGAAAATATAGCAGTTTTAAATGGCTATAATCTCCAGGCAACTTCCGCTGGATTATATCAGGTCTATATTACAAATAAACGTAATTCGTGTATTAACTTCGCAGAAGTTTTGGTGCGCGTGGACAGGAATAAACCAAGAGCGAATGCTGGAGCCGATAAATTATTGACTTGTGCCCAAACTCAGTTTAATCTGGATGGTTCTGCCTCAGCGAACGAAAGAGATAGATTTACTTATTTTTGGGAAGGTAAAAATGGAGGCCGTGTTCTTGGTGGTAAGAGTACACTTAATCCATTTATAACCGAGTCTGGTTCTTATTATCTTACCGTCACGGATGGCGTTAATGGTTGTTCTGCGGTAGATAGTATGGTGGTTTTAAAAGATAATAATTTACCCAATGTACCTTCTTTCAATGATTCCACATTGCTTTGTAAAAAAAGAGAATTAACTTATTTAGGGAAATTACCTTCTTCCACAGGATTTTCGGGAAAGTGGTGTGAGTTAGATACTTTAGGAAATAGAACCAATTGTAGCAGCGATCTTAGAAAAGTATTTTCTGTAGGGGGACTTTATCGTTTTGAAGTACAAAATAC
>CAMDWC010000297.1 GCA_945878825.1 Haliscomenobacter hydrossis DSM 1100 | reverse complement strand
TATACCATTGCTAATGTAATTCAGGAAGTTCAGCGCCCTACCTTGGTATTAACACACAATAAAACACTAACAGCCCAACTTTACAGTGAATTTTGCGCCTTTTTTCCTGAAAATGCAGTAGAATATTTTGTTTCCTATTACGATTATTATCAGCCTGAAGCCTATATTTCATCATCTGACACCTTTATTGAAAAGGATTTAGCGATAAATGAAGAGGTTGATAAATTGCGATTGAGAGCTACTTCCTCTCTTCTCTCCGGAAGGGATGACGTTATCATCGTTGCCTCTGTTTCCTGTATATATGGTATGGGAAATCCTGAGGATTATAAAAGCAGCATTATTCGCATTCACACCGGTCTTAAGATTTCAAGAAATGCCTTTTTAACCCAATTGGTCGATTCTTTATACGCAAGAACAGAGACCGATTTCAAACGGTCCACCTTCAGGGTTCGCGGTGATACCGTCGATATTCATCTTCCTTATGTAGATTATGGTTTTAGAATCACTTTTTTTGGTGATGAAATAGAAGTCATTGAGCGCATTGAACTGGAAACAGGAAAGCGCATTGAAAAAATGCAGCAGGCAGCTATTTTCCCGGCAAATCTTTATGTTGCTCCAAAAGATAGGATGGGTCTTATTATGGAGGAAATAGATGCCGAACTAAAGGAACAAGAAGCATTTTTCGAAAAAGATGGCAGAATTCTGGAGGCACGCAGGATTCGTGAAAGGACTTCTTTTGACATGGAAATGATGCGCGAACTGGGGTATTGTAGTGGGGTGGAGAATTATTCCAGATTTTTTGACGGTCGTCGTCCGGGAACCCGCCCATTTTGCTTATTAGACTATTTTCCAGATAATTATCTAATGGTTATAGACGAAAGTCACGTGACGATTCCTCAGATTCGGGGTATGTTCGGTGGGGATAGAGCCAGAAAATTAAGCCTGGTGAGTTACGGTTTTCGTCTTCCGTCAGCTATGGACAACCGACCTCTGAATTTCACAGAATTTGAAGGCGTCATAAATCAGGTTGTTTACGTCAGCGCCACCCCAGCAGAATACGAATTGGAACAAACATCAGGAGAAATTGTAGAACAGATCATCAGGCCAACGGGCTTACTCGATCCTCCCATTGAGGTTCGTCCCAGTATTAATCAGATTGATGATCTATTAGATGAAATAAATAAAAGGGTGCTCCTAAACGAAAGGGTCTTGGTAACCACACTGACGAAACGTATGGCTGAGGAGCTGACAAAGTATCTTAGTAAAGTACAGATTAAAGTACGATTTATACATTCTGAGGTAGATACGATGGAACGGGTGGAAATATTGAGGGACCTAAGAATGGGTGGATTTGACGTATTGGTAGGGGTAAATTTACTTCGTGAAGGATTGGATTTGCCGGAGGTATCGCTCGTTGCCATTCTAGATGCAGATAAAGAAGGATTTTTAAGAAATGACAGATCATTGACCCAAACAGCTGGTCGTGCGGCGAGAAATGCGAATGGTTTGGTCATATTTTATGCAGACAAGACCACCGATTCCATGCAGAGGACTATAGATGAAACGGAGCGTCGGAGGGTTATTCAAATGGCCTATAATGAAAAGGAGGGCATTACGCCAGAAACTGTTTTCAAAAGTAAGGAGGAGATTATGCAGCAACGTTCCATCCTGGATATTAGAGGAGGACGTCCAACCAAGACAGCAGATTATGCCAACGATAAGGTAGCAGAACCTGAAATGGCCTACATGGATCGAGACCAGGTAGAAACCAAAATAGCTCAAGTCGAAAAGAAAATGAGGGCTGCAGCTAAAGATTTAGATTTTATCTTGGCTGCCCAATATCGGGATGAAGTGGTACAATTGAAAAAGAAGTTGTAGGGGGGGGAGAATATTATTGTCGCCGAAACTGCAATTGTCTACATCACAAAAAAAATATAAAAAATGAGGTTAGTACCAGTGTGTGACTTGGCACTAACCTCATATCACAGCTAACAACTATCTGCCGTCGAGTAAATTTCCTAATCCACCTAAAATACTGCCTTCATCTTTTCCACCGCCCCCTGTTTGAGGTGCAGCAGAGAAAATTCTTTGTGCAAGGCGACTAAAAGGCAGCGTTTGAATCCAAACAGTACCCGGACCTTCCATACGAGCATAAAAAAGACCCTCTCCACCAAAGAAAATATTCCTAATTCCTTTAACCATTTCAATATCGAACTGAACATCGCGGGTAAAGGCAACTAAACAACCTGTATCAACCAGAAGTACCTCACCCAGAGCGAGTTCCTTTTTAGTTACATGACCACCAGCATGTACAAAAGCCATACCATCACCCTCAAGTTTTTGCATAATAAAACCCTCGCCACCAAACAATCCTCTCCCTAATTTTTGGGAAAATTCAATACCGACATGGACACCTTTTGCGGCACACAGGAAAGCATCTTTTTGACAAACTATTTTACCCTCAAATTTGGATAAATCGAGGGGAATAATTTTTCCAGGATAAGGAGAAGCAAAGGAAACCCTCTTTTTTCCAGTGCCCCCATGAGTAAAAGCAGTTAAAAAAAGACTTTCGCCCGTAAGTAAACGCTTTCCTGCTGTCAAAACCTTATCCCAAATACCCCCTTTGGCCTCCTGATGGCTACCATCACCAAAAATAGTGGCCATTTTAATTTCTGAATCCATCATCATGAAACTACCTGCTTCAGCAATAACGGTTTCATAGGGATCCAATTCAATTTCAACATATTGCATTTCTTCGCCAAATATTTGAAAATCAATTTCATGAGAATTCATAACGTTCAGATTTATTTTATTGAAAAATGATTGTAAATTTACAAAATAATTAAATAAAAAGTAGGTTGAGAATTGCATTTAATGCCCGATTTCTCATGGAGGGTAAAATGGAGGGCATCGGTTATTCCTGTTGGGAAATATATCGGCGGATGATTGAATTAAACCCTCAACATACTTTTATTTTATTATTCGACCGACCATACTCCACTGTATTCACGACATTTAAAAATGTGATACCCGTTGTCATATCCCCACCTGCAAGACATCCATTCTTGTGGTTTATTTGGTTTGAATGGGCTATTCCAAAAGCTTTAAGAAAATGGCAAGCTGATGTATTTTTTTCGCATGATGGCTTTACCAGTTTAAAGACAACCATTCCCGTTTTTCTAACCATTCATGATCTGGCTTTCTTGGCTTTTCCCAAACAGGTTCCCTTTCTTGTGTACCATTTTTATAGGATTTTCACGCCTTTATATTTGAAAAAAGCGAACCACATTTTCACCGTTTCCAATTTTGTAAAAGAAGATATTCAGACTAAATATGGAATACATTCATCTAAAATAAGTGTTATTTATAATGGTAGTCGAAACATAATAACCAATAATTTAGAGCCAATTAAACATAAAATACCTGCCTCCTCAACCTACTTCTTCTATTACGGCGCCATTCATCCCCGTAAAAATATAGAAAATGCTATTAAGGCATATAATTTATTCAGAGCTCAAAATGAGGGTCAAATTTTATTTTTGCTAGCTGGAAGAATGGCGTGGAGCACCAGAGAAGTTGAAAAAGCATGGAAAGAAAGTCCTTACGCGGAGGATATCCATTTTTTAGGCTATTTATCAGACGCCTCCATATCTTATTATTTAAAGCATGCCCTCGCCTTGGTTTATATTTCTCTTCATGAGGGATTTGGCATGCCAATAATTGAAGCATTTACCGCTGAAATACCTGTGATAACCTCAAATAATGGCGCTTTAGCTGAAATATCCGGTGAAGGTGCTCTTTTGGTGAATCCTTCAGATATAAATGATATTGCAAGGGGAATGAATGAAATGTATGAAAACACCTCGTTAAGAAGAAGCTTAACCGAAGCTGGAAAAAAAGAATTAGCCCGTTTCAACTGGGATAGTTCTGCCCAAATTTGTTCCGATATAATAACGCAGCTGGCGAAAGATTGACTTTTTAAAATTTAAGGCAATTCTTACATTTTCCGACCATATTAGTTTGAACCACGGATTTTAAGGATTATAAGATTTCACGGATTAGATATGATGTCGTTGGTTTGGATGTAAAGTTTATTTGTAGATGGATAATTTCGCATGGTTTTTGAATCACGGATTTTAAGGATTATAAGATTTCACGGATTATAGATAGCGTCGCTGGTTTAATTTGGTGGATAATGGAAATGTGTGTCCCTGGATAAATATTTCGTCGCTGCGATTATCGCATCGGCGAAAAGAAAAGGAGATATTTTCATTAATTTTATGCTGCATCACGCATTATCCAAAACGAAGACGTTTTCAATAATCCGTGAAATCCAATAATCCTTAAAATCCGTGATTCAAAACCAGGCTAGAGGAAAAAACCCGATTATCCCAAAGGTTAATTGGAGACAAAAT
>CAMDWC010000296.1 GCA_945878825.1 Haliscomenobacter hydrossis DSM 1100 | reverse complement strand
CCAAAAGTACCAAGAATCAAATCATGATCGCGGGAATGTATTTTCATGTCCATGGTGGGAACTGACGGATAATTATTCATCCATTTATTCCAGTTTTTACCGCCATCTATACTCAAATAGAGACCGCAGTCGGTGCCAAGCCATAGCATATCGGTAGCAATTGGATCCTGAACAATAGATAAGGTGTAACAAGGAACCTGCTTTTCAGTGACGATGGCCGTGAATGTTTTGCCAAAATCCTTGCTTCGGAAAGCCATTGGGCGATAATCATTTCTCCGGTAATCATTCACAATGACAAAAACTTCCCCTGCATTTTTCGTCGAAACCTCAATATATGGAATCCATGAACCCGCTTTTACACCGGGTAGAGATCCGCTAAGATTGGTCCATGTTTTTCCTCCATCGTGGGTTAGTTGTAAATTCCCGTCATCAGTGCCTACCCATATTACATTGGCATCTAAAGGGCTTGGCGCAATGGCTAAAATAGTGGTATGATTCTCCGCTGCGGTATTGTCAATGGTCAAACCACCCGTAGAATCCTGCATTTGTTTGATGGGATCATTTGTAGTAAGATCGGGCGAAATAATTTCCCATGTTTTACCGCAATCGTTGCTTTTGTGCACAAATTGACTACCAAAATATAGTCCACAAGGTTCAAATGGATTTTGGGCAAAGGCAGCATTCCAATTATATCGCAATTCGATTTTAGGATCGGGATGTGTCGGTTTAATACCCTGTGTTCTTCCTGTATTCAAGTGTACCTGACCCACATTTCCACCTTGTGACATGGCATAAGCTTTGGTTGCATCTGTTGGATGAAAACTCACATCAAAACCATCACCGAAGTAAATCTCCTGCCAATAGGTATTCCTGATATTACCTTGCTGCCAAATAGAACTTGGACCTACCCAAGAGCCATTGTCTTGCATACCGCCACCAATTCTATAGGGTATAGACATATCATAATTGACATGATAAAACTGACCTACAGGAATATTTTCAATGAATCGCCAGGTTTTTCCCATGTCACGAGAAATATTTAATCCACCATCATTACCATCTATCAAATAATTTGGGTCTTCCGGGTGAATCCAAAAAGCATGATGGTCTGGGTGAACCCCAGAATAGGGAAGGAGGGTTTGGAACGTTTTTCCACCGTCTTCGCTTCGGGTAACAAGTGAAAATAGATTGTAAATTCTATTTTCATTCTTAGGATCCACATAAATTTCGTGATAGTAAAATGGTCGGTCACTCACACCTTCCCCTTTTCCAACCAAGGTCCATTTGAAGCCGCCATCGGTCGATTTATAGAGACCATTTTCCTTAGCTTCCACTAATGCATAAATGATATTTGTTTTTGAACGGGCTATCGCCAATCCAATTCTACCGAGCGGACCTTTTGGTAAACCATCTGCATCGGTTCTTTTAGACCAGTTATCGCCACCGTCAAAAGTGACATGTAGGCCAGAACCAGGACCACCGGAATTAAAAAACCAGGGTTTTCTGCCATATTCCCACATCGCTACCAATATTTTATTGGGGTTACTTGGGTCGGCAACCATATCTGCTACGCCCGTTTGGTCGTTCACATAAAGAATTTTCTCCCAGGTTTTTCCGCCGTCTTTGGTTCTGAAAACGCCTCTTTCCGGATTTGGGCCAAATGGAGAACCTTGAGCTCCAACATAAACAATATCAGGGTTATCGCGGTGAATGATAATTCTGTGTATCGTTTTGGTATTTTCCAGACCTAAACACTTCCACGTTTTTCCACCATCTCGGCTTCTGTAAATCCCCTTTCCCATGTTTTGAGAATTCCGGGGATTTCCTTCACCCGTTCCAACCCAAATATCCAGAGGATTTTTCTGATTCAAGGCAATTGACCCGATAGACAGATTGTCCATTTCGTCGAAAAGACTTTCCCAGGCTGTTCCTCCGTTATTTGAGCGCCATAATCCACCCGATGCGGCACCGGCATAAATAATCTGAGGATTAGATAAATCGACCTCAATGGCAGTAATTCTGCCACTCATACCAGCCGGCCCGATACTCCTCGGTGAAATGCCTTTTAATCTTTTTAGGTCAATTTCCTGACCATAAGATAGGTTAAAGCATAAAAAAGTGAGCAAAAAGGCCCACATTTTAATTTGAAGTTGCTTCATTTTGATTGTTTTTTAATAAAGTAGGTTGCGTTATTTTACAAAAATTAGTTTTGTTCAACAATATTATGGTAGAAAATGTTATTTTACTTTAAATTTACATTAAAAAGTGAAAATATGAAAATTAAGATGTTTGTTGCCTTTTTGTTTGCAGCCTTTCTATTTGGTGCAAATACTACCATATCAGCTGCTCCTCCTAAAAAAGCAAGCTTCACCGTCGCTGGAAATTGCGGCATGTGTAAAAAACGAGTTGAAAAAGCTGCCTCAGGATTGGAAGGGGTGGTTGAAGCCGTTTGGTCAGCAGACTCTAAAAAAATGGTGCTCAAGTACAATGCAGGTAAGGTTTCTGTTTCTGATATTAAGAAAAAGATTGCCGCTGTAGGTCATGACACCGATGAGTTCAAGGCTTCAAAAGACGTGTATGATAAACTGCCAGGATGTTGCTTGTATGACAGAATGCAGTAAAATAAGGTTTTTAATCCTTTTTGTTTGGGCAAATCTTTATCTTCCTTTGATTGGATTTGCCCAAACCTATACCAAACCTTTTATCGTTGAGGAATTACCGTCGCCAGGTAAAATGGGTGCGGTACCTAATCTTTTTAAAGACCATGAGGGAAAGGTTTGGTTAAGTTGGGTTGAATTTCAGGACGATTCAACCGACGTATTAAAATATTCCCTTTTAGAGGTCGGTAAATGGTCGACAGGAAATACTGTTTCCCAAGGTAATAATTGGTTTGTCAATTGGGCTGATTTTCCTTCCTTTACCCGTTTCCCCGGCCTGAAAGAAAACTATCTTTTGGCGCATTGGTTGCAGAAAAGCGCCAGTGGCACTTTTGACTATGACATCAGAATTTCCATAAATAAACCTGGCCTTTCACATTGGTCTCCTTCTGCTATTTTACATCAGGATGGTATCCCCGCCGAACATGGATTTGTTTCTCTTTTGCCTGAAAAGGCAGGTAAAATAAGGGCATTTTGGTTAGACGGCAGGCTGACTAAAGGACATGAAGAGGAAGCCAAAGACAGTAAAGATGATCATGGTGGACATCATGGAACGATGACTTTACATACCTCTTTAATAGATACCAGCGGTCTGGTTTCGGATGAAAGGATGTTGGATAGTCGAATTTGCGATTGTTGTCAGACGGCTGCTGCCATGTTGGAAAATGGACCTGTTGTCGTTTACAGGGATCGTTCTGAAAGAGAAATTCGGGATATCAGTATTGTTCGTTTTGAAAATGGGGGTTGGTCTGAACCTACCTCTATTTATAACGACGAATGGATGATTGCCGGATGTCCGGTAAATGGTCCAGCCATTTCGGCGCACAAAAATAAATTAGCTATCGCCTGGTTTACAGGGAAAAATAAAAAAGGAGAAGTAAAGGTTATTTTTTCAGAAGATGGCGGTCGGACTTTTGGAAAGCCAGTGGTTATCGATAATAATGGTCCGGTGGGGCGGGTCGACATTCATTGGTTAAATGAAAAACAAGCGGCCGTCAGCTGGGTCAGTAATCAAAATAAATCAGCAAAAATATCGCTCCAGATTATTCATTCTAATGGAAAGAAAGGTCTCCTTCAACAAATTGTTGATACCAGTGCGGAACGCTTAAGTGGTTTTCCCATATTAGTTCCTTATAATGATGGCTTCATTTTATCCACCACAGAGGTGAATAGCGATAAATCTACACAGATAAAAACGTATCGGTTAAGCCCCCCACAATAATCGTTCCCTAAACCAGAATTAATCAGGATATCCCCGTAGAGGCGATGCACGCATCGTCTTCTCCTCGACATGTTTCAGATTAAATATTATCGCAAATATTGGTTTTGAATCAGGATTTATAGGATTAACTATAACGTCTCCGGTTTGAGTGGGAGGGTAACTTTTAAATGATGCTCTTATCTCCCGGCCTCCCGCCGCTGCGTAACGCATCGGCGAAAAGAAGGGTATGGAGTAATTCTCTACGAATAAACATTGCGTTTAAATCAAAAACGTCCTCCCTAATCTTCTGTGGAAATTATGCGCGCAGCAGGCATTTGGTTTTGAACCAGGATTTTACTGTAGAGGCGATGCACGCATCGTCTTTTCCCCGACAGGTTTCAATTTAAATATTATCGCAAATATTGGTTTGAATCAGGATTTTCAGGATTTCGAGGATTAACTATAACGTCTCCGGTTTGAGTGGGAAGGTGACTATTAAATGATGCTCTTATCTCCCGGCCTCCCGCCGCTGCGTAACGCATCGGCGAAAAGAAGGGTATGGAGTAATTCTCTACGAATAAACA
>CAMDWC010000295.1 GCA_945878825.1 Haliscomenobacter hydrossis DSM 1100 | reverse complement strand
CAAAGTGGGGCAGATGAAATCTTTAATGCTTCACCTAATGTACTTAGTTTTACTTCAACTGGTGGGGAGAAAACGTTTAATATTTTTTCAAATACTTCCTGGGCTTTATCAGAGTCAACTAGCTTTATTTCTGTTAATCCATCTTTTGGTGATTTGAATAAAAGTATTACCGTTCTATGTGATCCCAATATTTCAGCCATAACCAGAAAGGGAAAAATTACCTTTACTGGAAAAAGCGATGCGTCCATCTCTATTGATATTGTGCAAACGGGGGTTGCCCCCTTGTTTAAAGTTCTTTCCGATTCCATTATTCTCGATTCTTCTGCTACACAATCATCTGTTAAAATTGAGAGTAATACCCAATGGTCACTGACTAAAGATGTGGATTGGTTAAGTATTAATACATTTTCAGGGTCAGGGAATTATAACGTGTTACTTTCCGTTGCTGAAAATCCGGTGATGCAGGAACGCACTGGTCGTTTACAAATTAAAAGTGCCCAGACCGATTCGGTAAAAACAGTACTTGTGCGACAAAAAGGTAGAAAATTACAACTACCTACTAACTGGCAGGTAAAACCAACGAATTTAGTTCATACTATCATTTTACCAGCTAACTTATTATCTTCTATAGATGGCCAACCGCTGTCAATAGGTGATTTCATCGGCGTTTTTTATAAACAACAAGATAAAGAAATGATGGCGGGGTATGGTGCCTGGACCGGGTCATCTACTAATTTTAAGGTGTTTGGTGACGACCTTGCTACCCCAAACATAAAAGAAGGACTTAGTGTCGGCGAACCTTTTGTAATTAAAATCTGGTCGGTAAAATTAAAAAAGGAAATAATGGTTCGATCCGATTTCGCTACCATTGGTACGCAAGGTTTGGTTATTTCAACGGACAAATTTACAAATGGGGGAATTTCTATGATTTCAAAAATAACAGGAACCAGTACCTCTTTACTTACTTTGATAGATGAAAATAAAGTGAAAGTTTTTCCTAATCCCAGTAACCAATTCGTTCAAATTCAATCAAATATCGAATTTTTGGGTCAAACCTTTCTTGAAATTTATAATGCAAAAGGACAGCGTATTCAGCAACAATATTTTCCCGATGGCTGGCCCGTTGGAAAAAATATACCACTCGATTTTTCTGAACACCCACAGGGTATATACCAACTAAGATGGTATAACCATCAATTTTATTGGTACGGAAAAGTAGCTATTATAAGGTGAGTTTCTTAATTTAACTACCTTTAAGTTAAATTTTATGTATGTACTTAAATATTCATTCGCAAAACCCAGAACCCAGAAAGTTAGAGCAAGTGGTGAAATGCCTCGAAAAAAATGGGGTCATCATCTATCCCACTGATTCGGTGTATGCTATTGGCTGCGATATGAGAAATCCTAAAGCCATTGAAAAATTAGGGAATATCCGTAAAATTGATGCCAGAGATGCTCTTTTTTCATTGGTTTGTAAGGACATGAGCCAGGCGTCTGCCTTTCTTGCTCCCATTTCTACGGTCATTTATAGGGCTATAAAACAACACACTCCCGGGCCATTTACCTTTATTCTTCCGGCGAGTCCTGCTATTACAAAATTATTCGACAAGAAAAGAAAAACCATCGGTATTCGATTTCCAGATAATCCCATCGTCTTAGCTATGCTGGATCGTTTGGGAAGCCCCCTTTTAACTACGTCCCTGCATTCCGAAACAGATGAAATTCAAGAATATTATGTTGATCCTGAAGATATTAAAAATGATTTTCAATATAAAGTAGATATGATTATTGATGGTGGAGTAGGGGGTAATATCCCTTCCACTTTGGTGGACTGCTCCGTAGATGAAATAATTATTTTAAGACAAGGTCTGGGCGTTTGGACAGATTAATTTCAAAAATTCAGGATCGATTCTCATGAAAATAGTTATCCCTTTTTTAATTTTTCATTTCTGCGCCTTCATTTCTTTTGGCCAATCGGGTACGCTTAGAGGTCATATTTATGATGCTGAATCAGGTGAACCCATTGCTTTTGCTTCCGTTCAAATAATAAATTCAAAGGAAGGAGTTATTTCTGATGAAGATGGCTTTTTTCAATTGAGTGCCGTTCCACCAGGAATCCAAAGGGTTCAAGTTTCCTACCTTGGGTATGTAGATACTTTAGTAGAAATTGAGATTATTTCCAATAAGATTAAATATCAATTGATTTATTTAACCAGGTCAACCATTGAATTACAAACGATTGATATTTCAGCTTCAAAGGAATTAGCAAGAAGTGAAATTCAAATTGGTCAGATTCAATTAACTAAGGAAAAAATAAAAAGTTTACCATCCATTGGAGGAGAAGCGGATATTGCTCAATATTTAACAGCACTGCCCGGGGTTGTTATTTCCGGAGATCAGGGTGGGCAGATTTTTATAAGAGGAGGTTCGCCCGTTCAAAACAGAGTTCTTCTGGATGGTCAATTAATTTATAATCCTTTTCATTCTATTGGTCTTTTTTCCGTTTTCGAGACCGAAATCATTCGTTCTGTCGATGTGCTAAGTGCTGGCTTTAATGCGGAACATGGGGGGAGAATTTCCGCAGTTATGGATATTAAAACCAGGGAAGGTAATAAAAACAGGATTTCAGGATTGGCTTCTTTAAGTCCCTTTCAAGGGAAATTACTTTTGGAAGGACCACTAAAAAAACTAAAAAAGGAAAATGGGACTGCCGTTTCATTTTTGTTGACAGGGAAATATGGCTGGTTGGATAAAACCTCGCCACACCTTTATCGTTACGCTGTCGATTCCAATTTTTACGCTTTTGCTAAAAAGGATACCTCCCTTTCTTCTTTACAGAATTTAGGTTTGCCCTATCAATACCAAGATCTTTACGGAAAAATATCGTTTTTAGGTGAAAATGGTAGTAAGGTGAATGTTTTTGGATTTTCATTTACTGATAAGTTTAAACTGGCCAATATAGCCAGTCAAAAATGGGAAACTTTTGGTGGAGGCATGTATTTTTTACTTTCTCCTCTTCAATCACCTGTGAGGATTGAGGGAAATATTGGTTTTAGTAGGTACAATCTTGCTTTAGCGGAGAAAAATACAGGCCCAAGAAGTAGTTCCCTGGAATCATATACAGCAAGACTCGATTTCATGCAGGTGGGCAAGCATTCTGCGCTGGAATATGGCCTAGAATTGATAAGTTTAAATACTGGATTTCAATTCGTTAATCCCTTTAATTTGACAATAAGTCAAAATGATTTCACTACTGAAATGGCTGCATTCGTCAGATTTAAATATCAAGTCAATAAATTTATTCTTCAGCCAGGGTTTCGTATGCATTATTATGCTTCGCAAGGTCAATTTTCACCGGAACCCAGACTTGGATTAAAATATTTATGGTCAGACAATTTCAGACTAAAAATGGGTGGGGGATTCTACTCACAGAATCTAATAAGTTTAGCAAATAATCAGGATGTTGTGCAATTATTTTCAGGATTTCTGGTAGGTCCTGAAACAAGCCTTTTTAAAAGCGGTTCAAATATTCCCGTGAAATCTCGCTTACAAAAGGCTGTGCATTGGGTGGCTGGAATGGAATGGGAGCCGTTTAACCTTTTTTCTATTTCTGTAGAGGGGTATCAAAAGTTTTTTAATCAACTTATATCTCTTAATCGTAATAAAAGAAAGGCGACAGATCCTGATTTTTTGGTTGAAGAAGGTCTTGCTACAGGCGTGGATGTCACCTTAGCATACAAACCTACCTCCTTCGATATCAGCGTGGCCTATTCATTGGCTTCGGTTTTTGAAACCAGCAATATGGTTCGATTTCCTACTATTTTTGACAGGAGGCATAGCTTAAATTTTTTATTTTCCTACCTTGCTGGTAAATCTAAACAGTGGAAATGGGGAGCACACTGGTATGTTGGTTCCGGATTTCCATTTACTCAAACACAGGGATTTTTTGAAAATAATAATTTGACAGACCTTTTGCAAACGGATATATTAGGTGGTAATTATCCTTTAGGTACTCTTCTTTCTGATGAAATAAATGGTGGAAGATTGTCCTATTATCATCGTTTGGATGTCAGTGTGCAATACACACATAAAATAAATAAGTTTGCCTATATTGAATCGACATTTGCCGTAACTAATGTTTATAACAGGCAAAATGTATTTTATCTGGATAGAATTACTAACCAAAGGGTGAACCAGTTACCGGTTATACCTTCTTTAAATATGACGGTTGGGTTTTAGGAAACTGAAAAAAGTTTAAAGTTATGTGTCGAAAATTATTATGACCTGTCCTAAAAAAAGTTTACCCTTTTCATGCCTGACCCCTTGGGGTCACATGTCTATTTATTATTATGCCCCCGGCGGCACAATTCCGCGAAATCCCATAATGCCCCTGGCGGCAGAATGTCATCATGTAGAGACGATGCATGCATCGTCTTCTCCCCGACAGGT
>CAMDWC010000294.1 GCA_945878825.1 Haliscomenobacter hydrossis DSM 1100 | reverse complement strand
CTGTAAAAGCTAATCCAAAACCCAATCTGGGAGCTGACGCATTAATATGTCCCGATGAACCTACTTTTAATTTAAAACTTCAAGCAGGATTTTTTTCAAAATATTTGTGGCAGGATAATAGCACATTGCCTTATTTTCAAGTTCAGGAGGAAGATACTTATACCGTAGGTGTTTGGGATGAATGGGGATGTTTTGGCGTTGACACCATTGTTTTAGAACGAAAATGTCCCACTAAAATCTATGCGCCTACTGCTTTCAGCCCTAATAAGGACGGTATAAATGATTTATTTTTTCTTTATGGCGATGATATCCTATCCTTTGATTTAAAAATTGCAGACCGGTGGGGAAATATAGTTTTTAAAACTAACAATTTTCAAGAGGGCTGGAACGGTCAATTTAGGGGTATTGATTTAGATCCAGGCATATTTTTATGGATGGCAACCATTGAAGGTTATCGGAGAAATGGGAAAACATTTATCGAAACAAAGAGTGGAACTGTCGCCTTAATTAGGTAAGTTTACTTTTATGTTTTTATTAAAAAAAGTCATTTATTTCCTAAGATTCTATCAGCGTGCGGTCACCATTTACGACTTGCACTCCCCGCTGTTGTCAATATACCTTTTACCCCTTTTTTATGGTAAGAAACCAAAACTGTCTGCTGTTGAAACCAGAAGAAAATCTTTATTAAAGGACAAAAGACAGTTGACGAAGAGAGAATTTGGCGCTGAATCTAATTTTCAAACGAGTGGCACCCTATTTATTAATAAAATGGCTGCAAGTAGTCCTGTTTCATCTAAAGAAGGTATTTGGTTAGCATTACTTGCCAATCAATCTGGAAATAAAACCATATTAGAATTAGGCACCCATTTTGGTCTTTCTACTTCTTATCTGGCTTCTTTAAATAAAAAAGTGCATATATATACAATTGAAGGTTGCCCGGAAACAGCAGCTATAGCAACAGAAACCTTTGAATTATTAGGCTTAACTGACCGTGTTCACCAACAAGTTGGTTCTTTTGACGAGCTGCTTCCTTCTTTTTTACCTCAATGTCCACCTATAGATTTACTTTTTATTGATGGAAATCATAGAAGTAAGCCCTTAATTCATTATCTGAATGTATGCTCCCCCTATCTCTCCAAGGAAGGAATTATAATTCTTTCAGATATTTACTGGTCTGAAGATATGGCACAAACCTGGGTAAATATTTACGAAAAAAATACCCAGTTTCATGCTATTGACCTTTTTCACTTTGGCTTACTAATTCCCCGGCAAAATGAAAATTGGGTAAGACACACGATTTCAACCATTGATTTGTTGTGGAAACCTTGGCGAATTGGGCTAAAATAGGGTAAAATAGGAGGATTGGTATAAAATATACTCTATTTTTATGCATAATATATCAAAATATTACGGACAAAAAACATAAAATTAATTTTTATCTAAAATCGCCCCTTTGTTAGGTTTGGTTTATCCCATGATAATGGTGACTTTTAATGCATATCTTTGAAAAAAATAGCACCATGAAATTTGCCAATGTAACGGATGATATTGCTTTTAGAAAAATTTTTGGGGACGAAAATAAGAAAGTGGTACTCATTTCCTTTTTGAATGCGGTACTCTGTCTAGAGGGAGAACATAAGATTACAGATTTGTATTTTCCAAATACCTACCAATTACCTAAATTCAGAGATGGAAAATCTACCATTCTTGATGTAAAAGCGACAGACGAAAGTGGGAGATCCTTTTTGGTGGAAATGCAAGTGGCAGATATAAACGGATTCAGCAAACGTGTACTTTATTATACTGCTCTTGGATATGTCTCTCAAATAGACCGTGGGGTGTTTTATGATAAGCTCCGGCCTACCATTTTTATTGGAATTCTTCAGTTTAACATGTCAAATAATGACGAATATATCCATAGACATCAAATTTTGAATGTCGAGACTGGAGAAAGGCTATTAATGGATATGGAATTCAATTTTATCGAACTGCCTAAATTTAAGTTGGAATTAAAAGACTTAAATACAGTTTTGGAAAAATGGGTTTACTTTATTAAAGAAGCTGAACATTTGAATATTATACCTGACAATATGGATGATAAAGGGTTACAAACTGCGTTTGAATCAGCAAATATCCAAACCTGGACCAAAGAAGAACTTCTGGCATACGATTATTCTGGCATGAGAGAAACAGATGAACGACTAAGAATGGAGAAAGGTATGGAAAAAGGTATGGAAAAAGGTATGGAGAAAGGTATGGAAGTAGGATTAGAAAAAGGAATGGAAAAAGGAATGGAAAAAGGAATGGAAAAAGGAATGGAAAAAGGAAAATTGGAGATTGCTCAAAAAATGAAACTAAATGGCATGCCATCTTCTCTTATCCTGGAACTAACTGGCTTGAATATTTAATAATCCAATCATAAAGGTAGAAGGTGGGTATATTATTACACCCACCTTCGATATATCCTATTTTTACTTCTTCAAGTACTTCACTGGCACATTCATGTTGTAAAAGGTGAATGCCCATTTATCAGCTTGTTCGTCAATTATTTTTGCCGTAGGTTTTCCAGCACCATGACCAGCATTTGTCTCAATGCGGATCAAAACGGGTGAATCACCTTTGTGTGCTTTTTGTAAACGAGCGGCAAATTTGAATGAGTGTGCAGGTACAACCCTATCGTCATGGTCTGCCGTTGTAACTAATGTAGCAGGATAAGTTACGCCCTCTCTCAAATTATGGTATGGAGAATAACCTTTCAAATAGTTAAACATCTCAGGGCTATCCTGCGCCGTTCCATAATCAAAAGCCCATCCGGCACCCGCTGTAAACTGATGGTATCGCAACATATCTAAAACGCCCACGGCTGGGAGTGCAACCTTATATAGATCAGGACGTTGTGTCATTGCAGCTCCTACTAATAAGCCACCATTGGAACCCCCACTGATAGCTAAAAATTCCTTCGCCGTGTATTTTTCCTTTATTAAATATTCAGCAGCAGCAATAAAATCATCAAAAACATTCTGTTTTTTGAGCTTTGTACCCTGTACATGCCAATCTTCACCATATTCACCTCCACCCCGCAAATTTGCGACCGCATAAACACCACCATTTTCCATCCAAACGATATTAGAAGTACTAAATCCTGGCGTTAAACTGATATTAAATCCACCATATCCATAAAGTAAGGTAGGATTTTTTCCATTTAGAACTAATCCCTTTTTATACGTAATTATTAGCGGTACTTTAGTACCATCCTTTGATTGATAAAAAACCTGTTTTGATTCAAAATCGTCAGGATTGAAATCGACCTTACTTTCTTTATAAATGGATGACTTTCCCGTTTTACCGTCTAAAGAATAAATAGTAGCTGGTTGAGTATAGGAAGTAAAGGTAAAGTAAAGCAAAGGAACTTTCCATTTTCCTGAAAATCCTGACGCTGTGCCCTTTCCTGGTAATGAAATAGTACGCACTACCTTTCCATTTAAATCAACTTGTTCTACTAAAGAGAGTGCATCTTTAAGATAAGAAGCAAAGAAATAGCCACCTCCGGTGGAGATACTCAAAGGTTCCTTTCGTTCAGCAATTACGTCTGTCCAGTTTTTGGGAGATGGATTAGCCGCTTTTACTTTGACTAAGCGCCCGTTTGGTGCATTCAAAGTCGTATAAATAAATATCCAATCCCCTTCTGAATGAACTACCTGATGCTCTTTCTCAAAATTATCCACTACCTGCACAATAGGTGAATTCTTATCCTTTAAACTTATGATATACAGCTCATTACCAGAGGTCGAAACCGCTGCAGTAATGACTAAATATTGTTGGTCTTCAGTAACAAACGCACCGATATATCTCCTTGGCGTTTTTTCCCCACCAAAAACCAGCACATCAGCTGATTGAGGTGCACCTAACTTATGATAAAACAATTTATGATACTGTGTTTTTCCTGAAAGAGCGCTTCCCTCCTTTGGTTTATCATAAGAACTGTAGTAAAAGCCCTCTGAACCCTTCCAGGCCAAGCCAGAGAATTTCACATCCAGTAAGGTATCTTCCAGCATGTTTTTCGACATGGCGTCCAAAACAATAACCTTCCTCCAATCAGAACCGCCTTCCGAGATTTGGTAAGCAGCACGGGTTCCGTCCAACGAAAAATCGATACCTGCTAGAGAAGTTGTTCCATCTGTTGAAAAATCATTTGGATTTAAGAAAACCTCAGGCGTATTTTCCCCTTTTTGCCTGTAAAGGACATACTGATTTTGCAGTCCATCATTTTTATAAAAATAGGTGTAATCACCTTCTTTAAAAGGAGCAGAATATTTTTCATAATCCCATAATTTAGCAAGCCTTTCTCTGATAGCGCCTCGGAATGGAATTTTATTAAGGTAATCGAAAGACACCTCATTTTGACTTTTCACCCACTCCCCTGTTTCCGTCGAACGATCATCTTCTAACCA
>CAMDWC010000293.1 GCA_945878825.1 Haliscomenobacter hydrossis DSM 1100 | reverse complement strand
TTTTAATTGACCGCCGCCTTACCAAATTTGAAAACCAAATAAAATCAGATGAGTAACCAGTTTAGTTTTTTTGACAGCGTAAATGTCTATTTTGACAGAGCAGCTGAGCATACAGGCTTGCCTCCAGGGCTTTTACAACAAATTAAAGTTTGTAATGCCGTCTTCCAAATTAACTTCCCAGTTAAAATAAAGGGAGAGGTGAAGGTTATTGAAGCCTACAGAGTTCAGCATAGTCATCATAGGACACCGACAAAGGGTGGTATTCGCTACAGTAACCATGTTTCTCAGGACGAAGTGATGGCATTGGCGGCCTTGATGACCTATAAATGCGCGATTGTCGATGTTCCTTATGGTGGCGCAAAGGGTGGCGTTAAAATCAGTCCCTGGGAATATACAGAGGACGAACTTGAAAAAATCACCAGGAGATATACCACCGAGTTGATTAAGCGAAATCTTATAGGTCCGGCTATTGACGTTCCTGCGCCAGATTACGGCACAGGCCCAAGAGAAATGGCCTGGATTTATGATACCTACAGAACTTTCAAAGGGGACGAGTTGGATGCAGCTGGTTGTGTAACGGGAAAACCTGTAAATCAACAAGGTATTCGGGGTAGAACGGAGGCAACAGGTAGAGGTGTTTTCTATGGTATTCGCGAAGCTTGTTCTTTTGCCGAGGATATGGAAAAAATTGGATTGACTCCTGGCGCCGCTGGTAAAACAATGATTATTCAGGGAATGGGTAATGTTGGCTCCTATACAGGTATGATTTCTCAGGATGAGGGGCAAATTAAAATTATAGGTATTGGTGAGGCGGAAGGGGCTATCTATCATCCTGACGGTATCGATGTCCATGCTTTATTAGCTTATAGAAAGGCAAATGGTACTATTATTGGCTTTCCTGCATTGAAAACTTTTGAAAAAAAAGATAGAGAATTAATATTGGAACAACCTTGCGATATTTTAGTGCCCGCTGCTTTGGAAAGTGTTATTACAGCAGATAATGTTGACAATATAAAGGCTAAGATTATTGCCGAGGCCGCAAATGGTCCTGTTACCGCTCCCGCTCAGGAGAAATTATTAGCGAAAGGTACTATCATTATTCCCGATGTCTATTTAAATGCCGGTGGCGTTACTGTTTCTTACTTCGAATGGTTGAAAAATCTTTCTCACATGCGTTTTGGTAGAATGGAGAAAAGATTTAATCAAAATCAATTAACTCAGGTGATTCATCTGGTGGAAGAATTAACAGGTAGAAACGTGAATGAAAGAGAATTTGCTTTAATCGCCAGAGGGGCAGACGAAATTGATCTCGTTCGGTCAGGCTTAGAGGAAACTATGATAAACGCTTATCGGGAAATCCGAGAGGTAATGGTAAATAATCCAGCTATTCGAGATCTTAGAACCGCCGCTTTTGTTAACGCAATTAATAAAATAAGCAGTGATTATAATTCTCTAGGCATTTTTCCATAATCTTCGTTTTATGCTACACAGTAAAATTTAATTGGGAATTAACATTGAAATTTTAGCGTATTTGCAATATTATTTGTTCTTTTGCGTTATTAAACATAAAAAATGATTCGCCCATGAACAATTTACCTGCACAAGAGCCTTTAGAAAAGTTAGATAAAACAGATTTAAAAATTTTACATATTCTTCAGGAAAATAGTAAAATTACTAATCTCGATTTATCTAAAAAAATTGGGTTGTCTCCAGCCCCAACTTTGGAAAGGGTTAAAAAGTTGGAGAACACTGATATCATTAAAAGTTATCACGCAAAAATAAATCAACAAGGCATTGGTTTAAATGTAAAGACTTTTGTTCAAGTTTCCCTGGCCTGGCAAAAAGACAATGCCCTAAATAATTTTATGGCAAAAGTGCAGGAGATTGACGAAATTGTAGAATGCTATATTATTACCGGTGAAGCGGACTTTTTAATGAAAATTGTTTGTAAAGATATTCCAACTTACGAACAACTTCTTTTTAAAACCCTCTCTCAAATAGAGGAGATTGAAAGACTTAAAACGTTAATGACGCTTTCTACCATAAAGGATTCTTCCGTTCTACCTTTTAAATACGATTAATTCTCTTCTCCCTCAAGGTGGACAGGAGTCAGCGTTAACAAAAATTGACGACGATTTAAAGGCAAAGTAAGGCAATAGCGTTATTTTGTCTATATATTTCATAATTACATATACTTCATATCTCCCAGGCCACGGAAGCGGTATAGCTCTTTGGTCAATGGGGGTGTGCCAACTCCTGAATCCTTCCTTATGGATGGCATACCAGGTATAGACCGTTCCGGCATTTTCAGGTATCCTGATGTTGGGTACTGTTGATATCTTAACCTGAGCCGCATTTTCCTTGCCAAAACCTGCGCAAAATGGTTTGTTTTCAACTAGTTTGATTCTAACTACTTGTGCATCAAGGTTAATTGAGAAAAAAGATAAACATAAAATAGGAATAAATAATTTGTACATATTCTAATATATATAGACAAATATATACAAATTAAAACAAAATTACATATTAAAGTTTATTCTGATGTGTTTTCTTTTTTAATTGAAAAGGCTATATTGGGACAAAATAATAATGGATATATGAGAACGAATTATTTTTTTCGGGTTAATCAGATACTATCAGCCTTCTTCCTGTTCATTGTCTCCTTTTTAGCAGCACAGAATAATAAAAATCAACCGCTTGATTTAAAAGCTATTATGTCTGGTGAAAAATATATAGGATATTCTCCGGAGGGAATCTTCTGGCACCCGAACAGTAAAGAAATTTTCTTTTCATGGAATCCTGGTAATGATTCATTGAGAAGTACCTATCAGGTGAAGGCGCCATTTTCAACAGCAGCAGTCAAATTAGCTGCCGATAAGTGGCTGGCTTTTCCACCAGGAGGTGTAATATCTAAAAATAAAGGGCTAAGGTTCATTTTAAGGGAGGGAGATATTTATAAACAAATATTGCCCGATGGGCCGCTCACTCCCTTTGTTATTTCCTCGGACAGGGAATCGAATATAGCTTTTGCCAAAGGAGATTCTGCGTTGACTTTTCAACGAAATAATAATCTTTTCGCTATCCATTTATTTGACGGTTCAGTGCGCCAACTCACTCATTTTACAGAAGTAAAACCTACTACTCCTGCTTTAAAAAACACAGCAGAGCAATGGCTTGAAAAGGAGCAGCTCGATTTATTTGATGTGTTGGAAGACAGGAAAGCGATAGCAGATAAAAGAAAAAGCGAGGAACCTAAACCTAACCTTTTTTTGCCTAAACCTTTTTTTCTTCAGAACAAAAGATTGGTGCAAATGTCCCATAGTCCTGACTTAAAATTTGTTGCTTGCAAATTAGTAATAGAGAATGCGGGTAAAGAAACGCAAGTGCCTGATTTTGTTACTAATTCAGGTTTTACAACCAATCTCCGCTCCAGGGAAAAAGTTGGCTTTCCTCAGCCTACTTACGAGATGGGTGTGTTCTTAACAGAAAAAGATTCGTTTTATACGCTGAATGTCAAAAAATTGTCAGGTATTTATAAAAAACCAGAATATCTGAAATGGTATCAGGATCCAAAAAATCCTTTTGTCGATACCTTTCCTGAGCCAAAACCTGTCGTTATCAACGGCCCCGTTTGGAGTAGTAAAAATCAACCCCTTTTTGTAGTTCGTTCCTTAGATCATAAAGATAGATGGTTGGTTTTATTAGATCCTGCCATTGGAAAATGGGAGGAAATCGATCATCAACACGACACTGCATGGATTGGCGGCCCTGGGATTGAAAGTTATGACCAGGCGGTGGGTAACATAGAATGGTTGCCCAATGGGGAGCAATTTTACTTTCAATCTGAAAAAACGGGCTATTCTCATCTTTATTTGTACGATGTAAAATCTAAATCTATTTCGCAGCTAACTTCAGGTTCTTTTGAAGTATTAAATACTCGCTTATCTCTTGACGGGCAACATATTTATTTGACTGCCAATATGGAAGGTCCTCATCAGCAACATTTTTATAAACTCAATATTGCGGGTAAAAATCTGGTGAAATTGACCTCTGGGGTAGGAAATGCAGAGGTAACCATTTCGCCGGACGAAAAATATTTAGCTATCAGATTTTCTACCTCCAATACACCTTGGGAACTTTTTGTTCAGGAAAATAAACCTAATGCCAGGTCTATTCAAATTACTCATTCTACGTCGGATGCCTTTAGGTCATATTCCTGGAGAAAGCCCGAAATTGTTTGGTTTAAAGCGCGGGATGGCGAAAATGTATCTGCCCGATGGTATAAGCCAGAGAAAAATGTAAGCCATAAAGGTGCCGTTATATTTGTCCATGGCGCGGGATATCTGCAAAATGTTCATGAATGGTGGAGTACTTATTACAGGGAGTACATGTTTCATAATCTTTTAGCCGACAAAGGATATACCGTGCTTGATATTGATTATAGAGGGAGTGC
>CAMDWC010000292.1 GCA_945878825.1 Haliscomenobacter hydrossis DSM 1100 | reverse complement strand
TTCTGGTTTTACAGGTACACCCAATCGACAATTATCCTTTTGACGAGTATCTGTAATTTGTAATATTTTCCAACCTCCACTCATTTTTACCAATTGAAAGGTATTGGTACCACAATGACTGAATTGATTTCCTACGTAAAATGAATAAGGGGTCCAAACGGAAGCCAACCTCCCGTCGATTTGTATTTTGTAGGACCAGATACGTTCGTCTAATGGACCTTCCTTTCTCGGCGTACCGACACTTTTTAAAAAATTTTCAATATTAGTTGACTGAACAACTGGCACGCCTGATTTATCTGCTGCGACAGTCATTAATCTCATTTCAGGATGAAAAACCTGGTGAACCCTTGCGCTGTCTGCATTAAACATCCCATCAAACATCTCAACAATGGCCTTTCTCACTAAAATCTCTTCCGTTGGAGACTGGCAAAAAATCTGCAAACAATAAAAAGAAAAACAAATTGACAGTATATATTTCATAGTGATTTCAAAAATTTGCTTGTTTGTGAAATTGAAAAAATCTAAATTAAGCGTTTGTTGTTAAAAATAATAGCTTATTGACTATTAATTTTTATGTAAAATTGTTATCCTTTGCACCAATAAAATAACACGGTTGAAGGTTATATTAAAAAAGGGAACTATGATTAAGATAATACAATGTCTAATTTTAACTGGTTTGATAACATCTTGTCAATCTTCCAAAGTACTCATAGACACACAGACAGGAGGTTCGCCCGATTATAGCCAAGCGACATCATGGGGCGCTTTGCCAGAAAAAATTGATTTAACGGATGAAACACCAAAAGGATTGTCTGGTAATGGATCTATACCAAACGAATCTCTTTCAAAGGTTGATGTCTTCTTTCTGCATCCAACGACTTACACCGACAATAAAAAAGTAACCTATTGGAATGGTAATCTTGCAGATGAAAAATTACGTCTTAAAACTGAAAACTCTACCCTAAAGTTTCAGGCCTCTATATTTAATAAAGCGGGAAATATTTATGCCCCTTTTTATAGACAAGCCCATTTAAGTGCTTATTTTTCCAATGATAAAGAAAAGGCAAAAGCTGCTTTTGAATTAGCTTACCAAGATGTTCGCATGGCATTTAAGTATTACCTTCAACATTATAATAACGATAAGCCTATTATAATTGCCTCACACAGTCAGGGAACCAATCATGCTGAGCGCTTAATGAAAGAATTTTTTGATGGAAAACCATTAGCACAAAAATTAGTTGCTGCCTATTTAATAGGTATGCCTATAAAGCAAAATGCTTTTCAACAGATTGTTCCTTGTGAAAATGCCAATCAAACCGGTTGTTTTGTCAGTTGGAGAACCTGGGAGGAAAAAAGTGCACCTACCTCTAAATCCGGAGATGAAGATATCGTAGTAGTTAATCCTTTGTCGTGGAGTCGTTCGAAAGAAGTAGCGCCAAAAGAACTAAACAAAGGAGCAGTCCTTCTCAATTTCGATAAAGTTTTACCTGCCATTTGTAACGCTACTATCAAAGGTGCCTATTTAGAAGTAAGTCATCCTAAGTTCCCATTAAGTTTTCTATATAGAAATAAGAACTATCATATTGCTGATTTCAACCTTTTTTATAACAATGTTCAGGAAAACACTATATCCAGAGTTGCTTCCTATCAGTTAAATCATACCTCTCGAAACCCTTAATATCTAAATGGATATTTATAAGCGAAAATCACATTGGAAGAAATATTTAGCAGCCGTCGGGGTAGTGCTAATTCTTATTTCTCAATTTTATGCTCAATATTTAAGTAAGCGATTGGCGGAGGAAGAAATGCAAAAAGCAGACCTTTGGGCTAAAGCCTATGCAGAATTGAATAATCCGGTAAATGAGGCTTGCAGTTCTTGTCAGGATTTGACCATTCCATTTGACATTATAAAAAACAACCAAACCATTCCAGTAATTCTGGTAGATCCCTCTGGTGTAATCCTTGACTCAAGAAACTACTCTTCTACCAATCCAAAAACCATTGAAAAGGAACTGGCACGTTTGAAACGCCATGGAGTTAAGCCCATTGAAAGCTACGGAAACAAGTTGTATTACGAAGAGTCCGTAACTTTGCGTCAACTTAGGTTCTTTCCTTTGATGCAACTTGGTCTTATCGCTGCTTTTATCTTTTTTGGATATATTGGATTCAGTTCTGCCCGAAGAGAAGAACAAAATAGAGTTTGGGTGGGTATGGCTAAAGAGACGGCACACCAGCTTGGCACACCTATTTCCGGTCTCATTGCATGGATTGACTTATTAAAATCTAAAGAGCTCCAGGATGCTGAAATTACAGATATAATTAAAGAACTCGAAAAAGATATAAATAGGCTGGAACTGGTAGCGGACCGCTTTTCAAAAATTGGTTCTGCTCCTCAATTATTACCTGTTAATATTTATGCTCAATTAGATGATTGCCGAAATTATATGCAGAGAAGAGCACCTCGTAAGGTCTCTTTTGATTTTCCCTCCGTCGCTGAGTATAAACCTATCCTGGTTGACTTAAATGCACACCTTTTCGATTGGGTTATTGAAAACTTACTGAGAAACGCCTTAGATGCCATGGACGGAAAAGGGGTAATTTCTGCACACATAAGCTTAGACTCGAATCAGGTACATATTGATATTTCTGATAATGGAAAGGGAATACCACCGTCTAACCATAAAACAGTTTTTCAACCCGGGTTCACCACAAAAAAGAGAGGCTGGGGTTTAGGCCTTTCTTTAGCGAAAAGGATTATTGAAGATTATCACGAAGGAAAGATATTTGTAAAATATGGGGAAGAAAATAAAGGCACGACCTTCTCCATTGTTCTTCCCCTTTATACCGAAAAAAATATTATTTCATAAAAACCCATTTAACCAATTCCTTCATTCCAGCTTTTTTACCGTACAATAAGATACCTACCCTGTAAATTCGTCCCGAAATCCATACAAAAAACATGGCCGTACCTATTAATATGGTTAATGAAAGAGCTACCTCCCACCATGGCGGATTGAACGCCAGTCGGGCGGGCATAACAATGGGTGAAAATAAGGGAAACATGGAGGACCACCTGGCAAGACTTGAATCAGGTGATTCTACACTTTGCATCATTATGTAAAGGGCTAAAATAACTGGGATGGTTATGGGGAGAGTCAAAGAACTGCTTTCTCCCATGTCATCGCCTATAGCAGAACCTACGGCCGCAAAAAGAGAAGAATACAAGAAATATCCACCTAAAAAGAATAACATAAACAAAGGTACGATGAGCCACCAGTTAATTTGATTAAACTCTTTCATAGCCAACGCTACCATTGCTTGCATATCGTCGGGGTTGAAAGCTGGCGTAGCTCCTTGTGCCATAGACATATTTGTCGATAAATCTATACCCATAATCAGCCTCGTAATAAGCAATAATAAGGGGACTAAAATTACCCATACCAATACTTGCGTTAAACCTACCCCACCAACACCAATGATTTTTCCCAACATTAATTGAAATGGTTTTACCGATGAAATCATTACCTCCACAATTCTGTTCATCTTTTCTTCCATCACTGACCGCATGACCATCATGCCATAAATAAATACGGTCATATACATAATAAAGCCCATCGACATACCTATAACTGCGGCAATGGCACTCGTTAATCTGGAGGAATCCACTTCATCTTTAGAAATAGGTTCCGGTTCCAATATAATTTTAGTATCCAGAGCAGCAATTTGCTCCTTATCTAATTTTAATTGTACAATTTTGAAATCGCGAAGGGCATCCTCTACCCTATCTTTAATTTTAAACTGGACAGACAGACCGGGTTGCTTGGCGGCATAATAGAAAATGGTATATTGTTTTTCCATCACTTCTTTTATCGCCGGCACGTATAAAACCCCTGAATAAGAACTTTTTTCAATGCCTGATAAAACCTCTTCTAAGGATTTTTTTTCAAAATGAAAAAACAGATTTTCTTCATCCCTGATACTTCCATCCAAAATCTTAGCCTCATCTACCACGGCGATGTTTTGAATTTCATCGGTTTCGTAAGAAAAAATGAGGGTTACCACTGCCGTAAAAAGGACAATGGCAAGGGGGGTAAGTAAAGTGGTAAGTATGAAACTTTTACTGGTCACACGAGAAATATATTCTCTCTTAATGATTAATAGGAGCTTATTCATATAGGATTATTCTTTTTGTTTTTGACGTTGAATAAAAGCAGGATTATATTGTCCCTGGGTATTAAAGCCGGGAAATGGACGCATTTTTCCAAACCGAGGATAAGAATCAAATAGGTCACCTGTACCCAATAATCTTGGATCTCTTTGTTCCGTTAATACACCTTCCAGATGTTTTTTAAGTTTTTCCTTCTTTTCACGGTAGGTTTCATTGGCAGATAAATCAATTAAACAAAATGGATCCAGTTGAATATCATATAATTCCTCTGACATTTTTTTCCCAAACCCCGCTTGAAATGCTACCGACCAATTTTCCGGACTTTGCATCATTTGCCTTTT
>CAMDWC010000291.1 GCA_945878825.1 Haliscomenobacter hydrossis DSM 1100 | reverse complement strand
AAAAGTGACCAATCTTTCAGGTGATTGCCCCAATGCAGAGGCCAGAGATTGTAATTTGTCAGCTTTGGGGAATTTTTTGCCTTTCTCAATTTCATTCAAATAGGAAACTGAAAGGCCAGTTTGATTCGATAATTCTAAAAAAGAATATCCCAGCGCCTGTCGAAGTTGCTTAACTTTAAGTCCAAATAGAATTCGGTTTGGAATATGTTTGTTATTCATAATCCACAAATTAACGAATTCTTTTTGATAATTGGTACAATAAAAAAGGATGTCACCTTAAAGATGACATCCTCTAACTTGGAGTAATTATAATGTTACAAATAAAAACAAAATTATTGGTAAATCGACAAAGCAAATAGTCAAAATAAGAAAACATGATAATCAAATCAGGAATTTAAGACATTTCTTTACTAAGGGTGACATAATACGCAGGCGTTAATCCAGTTGTTTGTTTAAAAACCCTGATGAATGAAGAGGCGTTTCCAAATCCACAGACCATAGCAATGTCTTGAATACTGCTATTCCTGTTTGGTTCTAGTAATAATTTTTTTGCCTCTTGAACTCTCAATGTATTGATATAGTGATTGAAGTTCATTCTTGCATATTTATTTACAGACAAGGAAATGTATTTGTCATTTGTACCCAATGCGGTACTTACATCTGAAATAGTGATCCCGGGTTTGAGATAAAATTTTTCCTCCTCCATTAATTGCTGAATTTCAGTGAACAAAAGATATAGTTTTTGTTCATTACTATCTTCATCATCTATTATTACATCTTGCAGCGCTTTATCTGGCACCATGTTATTAAGCTGGAATAATTTTTTATAACTATCGCGGAGTTTTAAGTAGAGAATAGCCACTAATACCAAAATAAATATTAAAATTATGATGATGACACTATTGACAATAATGGTTTTATTTTTTAATTTATTAACATTGGACAACTTATTGATCGACTCAATAAGTTCATCTTTTTCGTATATGATAGACCATTGTTCGTAATCGGATGTAAAGTTATCCGTCATTACTTTTACATTCTCTTCATCATATTTTTTTAAAGATTTTTCAAACTCGGGGAGATTCCCTTCATAAGCATTTAACTTTACTTTTAAGGCTAGAAATTGAGTGTATTTCTCTGGATTTGGATATTTGAGCAGATTATTTTCCGTCTCTTTTAAAAGCACTTTTGCCGTTGTCAAGTTCTTTTTCTGAATATATAATTCAATGCCATTGTTTAAAACATGAGCATTGAAACCATAAGTTTCAAATCTGCTACTTAAATTTTTAGCTTGGATGAAATAATATTCAGCTTCAGTATATTTTTTCAGGTCAGTATAATTACCTGATAAATTGGAATATATCTTAATAATGTTAGATGTATCCCTTATAGTTTCAAATAAAACTTTACCTTTTAATAATTCTTCAATTGCTTTTTCTTTGTCAAATAGATTGTAGAAAACAGAAGCATTTAAGAAAGTCAGGCCTAAGTTAGATGTATCCTTAATGTTAAAAAAATAGTTTTGGGCCATTTTATTTAGTTGCAGGGCATTTTTGTATTCTCCTACTTTTGACTTTAACATGGCAATATTGACCCATGTTTGTGCTATGCCAAAGGAGTCTTTTCTACGCTCTGCTATTTTCAAAGACTTGTGGTAGGCTATTTGGGCGTCATCGAATTTACCGACTATCTCGTAATTAACACCCAGATTATTAAGGCATTTCTCTGAAAAAGCTATGTTTTCCTTTGCATAGGCTTGTTTTAAGGCGTTTTGGAAGTATTTTGCAGAAACTATGTTTCGATCTTGATAATAAAAGATGAGTCCAAGGGCATAACTTGATTTTGCTATGGAACTATCCACATTATTTTTCAGGGCATCTTCCAAAAGTATATCGGCTAAACGCCTTGCTTTTTCCAAATCAGAGGGTATAAAGCTCATGATTTCCTTCAGCGTAGGAGGTTTTTGACCTATATTTAAATTAGGTAGAAGAAAACAAAGTAAGAAAAAGATCTTTTTTAACATGAAAAATGGTTTGATAATAGGTCTCAAGCTCATATCATAAGGTTCCAGCATGTTCTCTATAAATAACAGCCAATAACAATTGACCCACCGCACGCAAAGTATTACGATCTATTTTATCCAGGGTATCTTCAGGTGTGTGCCAGTGGGCTACGAAACCTGTTTGAGTGTCGATAGGCCTGTTTATAATGTCAATCGTTGGAATTTGAGCCAGCGTATTTAAAAAATAATGATCATCGGTGATAGCTCCAACCTGGTCATTGACAAAATAGTTTCCATAGCCCATAGCCTGGCCCAGTGTCCATACTTTTTCGACTACATTTCCTGCAAATTGCACTGATATTTCCTCTTTTGCAAATCTTGCTCCCGAGGCACCAACCATATCCAGAAGTATACCATAATCAGGTTTGGCATTAGCCGGATAAATTAAATTTCTTGAAAAATATTGACTGCCGAGACACCAGCTTTCTGATGCCCCTCCATTACTATCTCCATAATCTTCTAAGTCAAAAAACACCAGATCAACGCCAAAATCAACGGGGTTAAGTTGTAATTGCCTTGCAATTTCCAACAGTACTCCAACACCGCTGGCTCCGTCATCAGCGCCTAAAACGGGTCTGTTTTTATCCCCTACCGTAATTGGTGAGTCGGTAAATGGTCTTGTATCCCAATGAGCACTTAACAATATTCTTCTTTGAGCTGCAGGGTTAAATTTACCAATGATATTATTACCGTTCAATATTTTACCATCAAATGATTTAGCAGTAAATTTTTGCTCAATGACATCAGCCCCGAAGGATTTAAGGGAAGAGGAAAGATAGTTCTGGCAAGCAATATGTGCCGGGGTATTGGGAATCCTGGGTCCAAAGGCAACTTGTTGAGCAACATATTTAAAGGCGGAATCTCTCTCAAATCGAGGCACTTTAACAGTAATTTCCTTTTCTTCTACCTTGTTTTTGGCATCAGATTGGCAACTTTGAAGGGCCGAAAAAAAGAGCAACCCAAGGATGAAAAGAATTCTAATATTCATAAGAATGAATTAAAAATGAATAAAAAATTTTCTGTTTAAGACGAGAAATGTGTCCAACCCTGAGCCGTAATGGCATGTCTGTTTCCACCTTTCGTATGCAACGTTACGCCGTCTTCTGCCGGGACTATTTCCCCGATAATAAAAATATCAGTTAAAAACTTTATTTTATCAATATCTTCAGGCTTCACGGTAAATAATAGCTCATAATCTTCCCCCCCACTCAAAGCGCAGGTAATGGGGTCAAGTCCAAATTGAATGGCTTGCAGTTCAGTATCAATTAACAAGGGAACCCCTTCTTCTTCAATAAATGCACCTACGTTTGATTGTTTGCATAAATGAAAAACCTCTGAGGCAAGACCGTCAGAAATATCCATCATAGACGTAGGAACAATGTTATTTTTGTCAAATAAATCAATAATATCAACTCTTGCTTCTGGTTTTAACTGTCTGCCTATGAGATAATTATTTTCACCAAAATCTGGTTGAATTTCTGGGTTATCCAAGAATAATCTTTTTTCCCTTTCAAGCAATTGTAAACCTAAATAGGCCGCACCTAAGTCTCCGGAAACACAGATCAGATCACCAACTTTCGCCCCATTTCTGTAAACCAGTTTTTCCTGAAGGCCCTGGCCCACCGCGGTAATACTTAGTACCAATCCTCTGGGTGAAGAAGTGGTATCGCCTCCAGCCAGATCCACGCCATACCTTTCACATGCTTTTTTAATTCCCCAGTATAACTCTTCAACGGCTTCTACAGAAAACCTATTGGAAATACCAATGCTGACGAAAATCTGTTTTGGTATAGCATTCATTGCGTAAATATCAGATAAGTTCACAACAACTGCCTTATAACCAAGATGTTTAAGAGGATGATACATTAAATCGAAATGTATACCTTCTATAAGCATATCTGTACTTACCACTGTTTTAAATCCTTCATTGTCAATAACAGCTGCATCATCGCCGATACCTTTAAGGGTAGATTTATTTACAACAGAAAATGGTTTAACCACCTTGTCAATGAGACCAAATTCTCCAATAGTATGTATCTCCGTTCTCGTTGTTTCTTTATTATCAGAGGTGTTCATTCCTTTAGTTTTTGTTTTTATCGATAAATAAATCTGACTTGTAATACATCCATAAATTTGGAATGGATGGACCAAGGCAGGTGCTTTTTTCAAACGAAGGTAACTTTAAGCCACATGCCTGTACTAAATCATAAGAAAGAGATTTCATCTGACATTGATTGTCTTCTAAATACAATAATTTTCCTGATGTTGTTTCAGTCAGGCATTCATAATCTGCAAAGGCAGCCGCATGGCTTACTGTATTTTGTAAAAAAGAAAGCACGTGAACTTTGATGTTTTTATCAGACAGAATTTTCGCCGAAGTGCATATATCCTGCTGAGGATGTGGACAGGTATTAGCACCGTCACTAATAACAATCAATGACTTACGTGA
>CAMDWC010000290.1 GCA_945878825.1 Haliscomenobacter hydrossis DSM 1100 | reverse complement strand
ATATTGGCGGTTACAGTGGTTAGTTCATGCGAATTAGATTTGCTTGATAACCCCAATGCTGTAACAGTTAATAATGCTGATATCAATTATCTCCTCAATTCAGTGACTACTGGATATGTAGGAAATTTCAATGGCTTTAGTGATCCTGGCATGCGTTTAACAAGAATGTTAAATCAAGGATCTGTAATTTATGATAACGCAGTTTCTCCAGGTAGTTCTGACGGCCGCTGGAGTAGTTCTTATGCGGGTGTACTGGCTGATGTTTCAGCAACAATAACCATTGCTGAAAAGGGAGAATTATTTGTACATGCAGGTATTTCCAGAGTAGTTCGAGCAATGGTTTTGATGCATCTGGTTGATTATTTTGGGGATGTTCCTTTGAAAGAAGCTATAGACCCTTCAAATTTTAATCCAAATGTTGATAAAGCTGCTGATGTATATGCTGCTGCTTTAGCTGATTTAAATAAAGCGATTGAAAACTTCAATGCAAAATCTAAGTCTGGTGCTACAGGTGATTTATTTTATGGTGGAAATACAGATAGCTGGATTCGTGTAGCTAACACGATGAAATTGAAATATTATTTGAATAGAAGACTTGTTGATGCAGCAGGTTCTACTTCTGCTATCAATGCTTTAGTTGCAGAAAATAAATTGATTTCAACGGCAGGACAAAATTTTTCTTTTAAATTTGGAACCAATTTAACGAATCCTGACACACGTCATCCTCGCTACGCAGGACAATATAGTCCAACAGGTGGAGGTGATTACCAGTCAAATTCATACATGGCTCAATTATTTGATGGAGGTCGTGGTTTCCAGGATCCAAGAATCAGATATTATTTCTACCGTCAAACAACAAGCAACACTAAAGATATTAACGAGTTACGTTGTATAACTTTGGTTAAGCCTAGCCACTATGGTACAAAAGATGTGTTTTGTGTTCCTTCACCAAACGCAGGTTACTGGGGTCGTGATCATTTAAATAATGAAGGAATTCCACCAGATAATTTAAAACGTACGGCTTGGGGTATTTACCCTGCCGGAGGTTTATATGATAATGACGGAAATAGAGGTGTTTCTTTAGGTGCCGGTGCTGGTGGTGCTGGTGTTCACCCTATTATGATGCGCTCTTTTGTTGACTTTATGTTGACTGAATCGGCACTTACTTTGAAAACTACAGGTGATGCTAGAGCTTTATTGAAATCTGCTTTGGAAAAATCTTTCGCAGATGTTCGTTCTCTTGCATTAGGTACTTCAGAGGCATCGAAAATTGCTGCATTTGAAGCGGATAAAGGAATTAAATGGGCTGATGATGTGACCAAATATGTTGATTATGTTCTAGCTCGGTATGATGCTGCTCCTTCTGCAGATGCAAAATTAGATGTCGTAGCTACAGAATATTGGGTTGCTCTTCACGGAAATGGTATTGAGTCTTATAACTTATATCGTCGTACAGGTAAACCATCTAGTCAACAACCAGCTTTAGACCCTAATCCAGGTTCTTTTGCCAGATCACTTTATTACCCGTTATCGTATGTAACGCGTAATAAAAATGCAAAGCAAAAGGCTAATGCTGCTGTTCAGGTATTCTGGGACAATAATCCAGCTAACTTTATTAAATAATCCTTTCACGGATAAAAAAATTGATAAATATGAAAAGTTTATTAAAAATCGGGATGTTGCTTTCAGCCTTCTTCTTGGTTTCCTGTGAAACGGAAATGGTAGAACGTCTTGATGAATTTAGTTTTGAACAAGGTGGTTATATGAGAACGGTAACTCCTTTCCCTATTCCTATCTTTTCAGTGAGTAAGGCAAACATGGCGGGTACAAACATGACCATGGTTTTAGAAGCGGTAACGCCTACTGCAGGTGCCAATTTTGATACTTATGAAATGGTGATTAGATTTTTGGACAATACCCCTGCGAATGGTTCAAATGCTAAGACAGACGTGGCTTTAAAAACACTTAATGCCAGTAATTTTGCTAAAGATGCAGCTACAGGGTATCCTCGTACCACTTTAGTGGTAACGGGCAAAGAGATGCAGGATGCTTTAAAGTTAACTGCAGATCAAATTGCTACTGGAGATCGTTTTGAAATTCGTGCTAAAATGAAATTAAAAGACGGTAAAGTATTTGATGCAACCAATTCCAGCGGTGATATCCTGGGTGGCGCATTCTATTCTTCTCCATTTTTATACAGAGCAAATGTTGTAAACTAAAGACAAAATATTATTTGGTTTTTATACCTGGCGGTGGATTTTTCATAAATCCACCGCTTTTTTTATGCCTTTTTATATTTATTATTCCTATTTTATTAAAATTTAATCTATTTATTTCGTTCCTTGATAACAAAAAATTAAATTTGTATTAAATATTGTTTATTGATAACGAAAAATGGATTAGTATGAAAAAACACTTACTAGCACTTTCGTTGGTTTTCTTTGCAGCTATAGGAGCTTTTGCGCAAAGAACAATCACCGGTAAAGTGACTGATTCAGGTGGAGAACCACTTATCGGTGCCAGTATCCTTGCGAAAGGATTAAGCACGGGTACAGTAACGGATCTCGACGGTACTTACAGCTTAGCTGTGCCAGCAAATGCCACAATATTGGTGTTTTCTTACACAGGGTATGAAACAAAAGAGGTGACCTTGAGTGCTTCAAATATTGTAGATGCTACCTTGGAAGAGGGTGCAGAACAATTATCTGAGGTCTTGGTTACTGCTATTGGTATTGAAAGAAGTAAAAAATCGATGGGTTATGCCGTTACTAATCTGAGTTCCAGTGATGTCCTCCAAAGGTCTGAAGCTGACCCGCTTAGGGCAGTGGCAGGTAAAATTCCAGGTGTTACGATCACTGGCGCAGGAGGTGGACCGGGTACTTCAACAAAAATTAATATCAGGGGTTTTTCTTCCTTAACAGGAAACACACAACCTCTTTTTGTTGTCGATGGCGTTCCTTTTGATAACTCGGTAAACGCAACAACAGGCGCTGCATCGGGTGCTCAGTTTTCTAATCGTGGTTTTGATATCGATCCTAATAATATTGAGTCTATGACTGTATTAAAAGGTGCCGCTGCTTCCGCCCTTTATGGCTCGAGAGCAACCAATGGTGTGGTCGTTATTACCACTAAATCTGGAAGTAAAGGCTCAAAAAAAGGATTAGAAGTTACCTATAACTCTTCTTTCCAATCAGAACAAATTTCAGGTATTCCCGATTATCAGGATGTTTATGGTCAAGGTTCAAACCAGGTGTATAACGGTGGCTTCATCGGTAACTGGGGACAACCATTCGCAGAACATGTGGATCGCCTGAATGCTGCTTATGGAACCAGCTATTCTAAAGTAATCGTGCCGGGTTATCCTGAAGGTACTGTCCCCCACCCATTGGTTTCCGGTGGTTTCGCCGGGTCGCGTTTTCCTGCTGTTTTCCCTCAATTGATGAAGGACGGAAAAGCCATGGCAGTTCCATTTAGACCTTATGATATTATTGACCCTTTTTTCAGAGATGGTGGCTTATTTGAAAATTCCATCAATATTAATGCTGGAAATGAAAAATCTGCCTTGAACGCAGTAGTAAGCAGAATGAACAATGAAGGTATTGTGCCTAATTCACATTCTGGCCGTACTTCTGTCAGTGTGGGTGGTAATGCTAAATTAGATAACGGTCTTGTTGTTTCTGGAAACGTTACTTATGTGAATTCCGATCAGAAAACCCCTCCTTCAGGCGGTTCTGTATTTGGGGGTAACTTTGGTTCAACTGACGGCTCTATTTTTACCCGTCTTTTCTTTTTGCCAAGAAACTTTGATTTAAACGGAACGAATCCAGAAGGTATTTCATATCCGTTTGAAAATCCTGTTACTGGTACAAATGTTTTTTACCGCGCGCTTGATAATCCTTTGTGGTTAGTTAAAAATAACTATTTCAAATCTAATGTTAATCGTGTATACGGTAATATAGCGCTTAATTATGATGTGACGCCTTGGTTAGCCTTAACTGCAAGAGGAGGTATGAATACCTATTCAGACTTTCAAAAAAATGTAAAGGTTGCCGGTGGTGTGGCCGATGCCAATGGCGAAGTTTGGACCAATGATGTGACAAACACAGAAATAGATTTAAACTATTTAGCTACAGTTACAACTAAATTCGGTGAGAATATAGATTTTAGATTAATCGCTGGTGTAAACTGGAATCAACGTTCTTATGGTACCCGCTATGTAGTCGGTGATGGTATTATTTCAAGAGGTTTGTATAATACTGACGCGACTGTTACGCAATTGAGTGACGAGTATAATCGTTTACAGCGTTTTTATGCTGCTTATGGTGATATGCAACTTGGATACAAAAATTATTTGTATTTAGGAATTACCGCCCGTAATGATTTCTCTTCAACGCTTCCTGCTGCCAATAGAAGTTATTTCTATCCTGGCGTAAATGCTTCCTTTGTGCTTACAGATGCCTTTGATATTTCGAATAATTTCTTAGGTTATGCAAAACTTAGAGGTGCCTGGACACAAGTTGGTAACGAAGCTAC
>CAMDWC010000289.1 GCA_945878825.1 Haliscomenobacter hydrossis DSM 1100 | reverse complement strand
CAATTTTCAGAAATTCCCCCTTATTTAATTCATGCCTTACTGGCCACAGAAGATACTCGCTTTTTTGAACATAAAGGCATTGATATCAGAGCGCTTTTCAGGGTGTTTTTCAAGTCTATCCTTTTAATGAATGAATCGTCTGGTGGGGGGAGTACCTTAAGTCAGCAGTTGGCGAAAAATTTGTTCCCACGAAAATCCTATTGGCTGGCAAGTATGCCTGTCAATAAGTTCAGAGAAATGATTACCGCCCAGCGACTGGAAAAAATTTATACCAAGGAAGAACTCCTAAATTTATACCTGAATACCGTTCCTTTTGGAGGTACTATTTATGGTATAAATGTGGCATCACAAACATTTTACGGTAAAAAGCCTACTAAATTGACCATAGCAGAAGCGGCTTTGCTGGTGGGTATGCTTAAAGGCCCCAGTTTGTATAACCCTGTAAATCATCCCGAAAGAGCTTTAAAAAGGCGAAATACTGTATTGTCCCAAATGGTCAAATACAACTATTTGACGGAAACAGCCTATCTGAAATTGAGCAGAAATCCCCTTCGCCTTAGATATAATCCTCAGGGTAGAAATGCCGGCCTTGCTTCCTATTTCAGAGAATATATCAGACCTGAATTGGAACAAATAGTAGGGAATATAAAGAAAAAAGATGGTAATTATTACAGCCTTTATACCGATGGATTGAGGATTTATACAACGGTCGATTATTACTTGCAACTGTTTTCAGAGCAAGCGGTCAAAGAACAAATGCCCCAGATACAGGCTAATTTTTTTAGGGAATGGAGGAACGGAAAACCTTGGGGAAGTAATGCTTTCTTATGGAGTATCGCAAAACAATCAGAGAGATATAAGCTATTGGAAAATGCGGGAGCAACACAGGCTGAAATTGAAGCAAATTTTAATAAACCCGTGCCCATGCAAATGTTTGCCTGGAATGAATTACAATCGGTCCAACGTACTATTTCTCCTTTAGATTCTATAAAGATTTCTCTCCAGATGCTTCAGGCCGCTCTCCTCTCCATGGATCCTAAAAGTGGTGCCATCAGAGCCTGGATTGGTGGAAATCATTTTGGTTATAACCAATATGATCATGTTCATGCCAACAGACAAGTAGGATCTATTTTTAAACCCATTGTTTATGCCGCTGCCATTCAGGAAGGATTAAACCCATGTACCTATTATCCAAATGAGCAGATTAGTTATCCTGATTACGAGGATTGGAAGCCCGGAAATGCAGATGATGTCTATGGCGGATTCTATTCTATGGGCGGTGCTTTAAGTAAATCTATAAATACCATCGCAGTTCAAGTCCTTCTGGCAACGGGTATTGAAGAAGTAAGAGATATGGGAAAGACGCTTGGCATTACTTCTAAAATCCCTAAAGCACCTTCTATTGCTTTAGGTTCTGCAGAATTATCATTGTATGAAATGACCAACGTGTATGCAACACTTGTCAATAAAGGCATAAAATCAGCACCTCATTATTTGTTGCGGATTGAAACGAGAGAGGGAGAAGTGATTTATTCAGCTCCTCGACCAGAAAGGGAGCAAGTTATAGAACCTTTTATTGCGACTACCCTAATACCTATGCTGAAAAATGCGGTGAATGAGGGGACAGGGGCAAGATTGCGGAGTACTTTTGGTTTGCGAATGGCTCTTGCTGGGAAAACGGGAACAACCCAAAATAATTCGGACGGCTGGTTTATGGGGGCTTCTCCCAATTTGATAACTGGTGTTTGGGTAGGTGCTTCTTTGCCTGCTATTCATTTTAGAAGTACTGCCTCAGGTCAGGGTGCCGCAACAGCTTTGCCCATTTTTGGATCTTACTATCACCGCTTGGCACAAAGTCCCGGGCTGCGAAAATATATTCAAGGAGACTTTTATTTGGAAATCGATTCTACATCATCGGAAGTAAGCTGTCCTCCTTTTTTGGAAACTGGTGGGTTTTCAGCTGAAACCGACCCAGATATTGTAAATAATCCTGACATTTTTAGAGCAGTTTATCAGGCTATTTTGAAAGAAAATGGAGACCTCAATTTTGCAAATGATATTGAATATCCAATAGAATTATCTCGACAATTTTTATTCGAATCCGATAGTGCTTATCTAAGACGTATGTTCGATAAAAATTTAAAGATCCTTACATCGGAAAATGAAGAGGAATTTTAACCCAATGTTTTCTGAATGCTAATTCTAAGTGAATAAGTCATCTTTCCCCCTTATTTCAAAAGATTTCATTTATTTTTGAAAAAAAAGGCAGCGTATGAAATTTCTTGTTATCCCTATATTGGGCTTATTTTCCGTTTTAGTAACGGGTCAATCTAATCACCAACATGGTAGAGTCGCTAAATTCCCACCCATTCCGGGATATTTATCCCTTTCTTGTGATTTCCATATTCATACCGTATTTTCCGACGGAAGTGTGTGGCCAGATATTAGGGTGCAAGAGGCCTTAAAAGATAGTTTAGACGCCGTTTCCATGACCGAGCATCTGGAATATCAACCGCATAATGAGGATATTCCAAACCCTGACAGAAATAAATCTTTTGATATTGCTTCAAAAATAGCAAAGCCTTATGAATTGTTAGTGGTGAAAGGGGCGGAAATTACCAGGGGAATGCCTCCAGGACATAATAATGCCATTTTCATTAAAGACGCAAATAAACTTTTGCAGGATGATGCTTTGACTGTTTTTAAAGAAGCAAAAAATCAAGGAGCATTTACCTTTTGGAATCATCCTAACTGGACCGCGCAGAGAAAAGATGGGGTCGCCCGAATAACTGATTTTCATAAACAACTTATTAAGGATAATCTGCTGCATGGCATTGAAGTGGTAAATGATGTCACTTATTCTGATGAAGCATTTCAAATGGCACTCGATTATAACCTCACCATTATGGGAACTTCTGATATACATGGTTTGGTAGATTGGCAGTTTAAAATTTCTGAAGGTGGACACAGACCTTTTACCCTCGTTTTCGCAAGGGAAAAAACGGAAGAAAGTATTCGGGAAGCTTTATTTGCCAAAAGAACGCTGGCGTATTTCAATCATACCCTCATTGGCAGAGAAGAGTGGATGATGCCTATGTTAAATGCCGCTATAACTGTTCAAAAGGCGGAATACATTGGTACTTCTTCAATCCTTGAAATTTCCCTAAAAAATGATTCTGACACGCCTTTTTTATTGTTGAATGAGGGCAAATTGAATTTTCATCAACATTCGGGATTAATTACCCTGGAGCCACGGGCCATTACTAGAATTCAATTGAAAACACTGGAAATTCTTCCTTCTGTTGAATTACCGTTTAAAGTGATCAATGCGGTTATCGCGCCGGGTAAGTACGCAAATTTTATGGTAAAAGTCAAAGTGGAAGAATAATTTCAATCCTTTATGCTTATCTTTAATAAAAAGGATAAGGTCATGTATTGGAAGAAAATAGTATTGTTTGCTTTAATTTTAATTTTGCTCGTTGTAGGAAGAACGCTTTATTATGCTGGCGCATTTAAAAAATCGGTGATCATTGGTCGTCAAGAAACGAGCCTGATAAATGGGATGATTGGCGCTGAGGACATTACGATTAATCAGAACAGCGGTTTTGCATTTGTCTCTTCTGACGATAGGAGAAGTACGGTAGCGGGAAATCCGAAAAAAGGAGCTATCTATTTGTTGAATCTTTCTCAGGATTCTCCGGAACCTATAGAATTAACGGCTGATTTTGAATTAGCCGATTTTCATCCGCACGGTATCTCTTTGTATCAGGATAATGTGGACAGCACACAATGGCTTTTCGTGGTCAATCATAGGGCAAAGAAAAATACCGTTGAGGTTTTTCAATTCATAGATACTTCCCTCGTCCATGTAAAATCTATCTCGGATACTCATTTTGTGAGTCCAAATGATCTGGTGGCGGTAAGTAAAACTGCTTTTTATTTTACCAATGATCATGACAGCCATGGGGGTGTTTCCAGTTGGAAGGACTTTCTTGTTATTGGTACGGGACAATTAGGTTTTTATGATGGACAAAAGACGACTATATTGGAAAATGGTATTCGCTATGCTAACGGAATAACTGTAAGTCCGGACGGGAGTAAGATATATGTAGCCGCTTGTACCGACGGGTCCATTTTCTCCTATAACCGAGAACCCTTTTCACCGATGGGTAAAATAAAATGTAATACCGGAGTGGATAATTTAGAGTGGGATTCCGAGGGTAATTTATGGGTAGGTGCCCATGCGAAAATGCTTGTTTTTTTGGGGCATTCCAAAGATGCCAATAAGAGATCCCCTTCAGAAGTGTTGAAAATCAGTTTTCCAAAAGGTCAAAAAGAGGTAGTAACCCAGGTGTACCTAAATGATGGCAATCCCTTGTCAGGATCTTCTGTAGCGGCTCCTTATAAAGGAAAAATATATGTTGGAGGTGTTTTTGACGATGGGGTGTTGGTGCTTCGCAATCAGGATTAACAGGATTCGTAGAGACGCGATGCCTCGCGTCTTTTCCCCGACAGGTTTCAATGTAATATTCA
>CAMDWC010000288.1 GCA_945878825.1 Haliscomenobacter hydrossis DSM 1100 | reverse complement strand
TGGAGAACAGCTAATCCTACCGCAACGGGGCGTCCCGAAATGAAGTTTCCACTAACCGTGAAGTTTACAGACGGAACAACCAAAGTGGTCAATTCAAAAGAAGATTTAAAAACTACTGCCAGTGCATGTAAAGGTTAAATAGGTTTTTGTAAAATTAATGTGCTTTTCAGAGGCTATCTAAAAAAAGATAGCCTCTTTTTGGTGTGGTACTTTATACATTAGGCGTAGAGACGCGATGCTTCGCTTCTTCTCCCCGATGCTTCGCGTCTTCTCCCCGATAGGTTTTGATTTAATATTTATAACTAACGCCCGGTTTTGAATCACGGATTTACAAGATTTACAGGATTTCAAGGATTATAGAGAACGTCTTTTTATTTTTTTTCGCAAGTAATTTTAAGTAACTTTTAAAATAAATCCTAAAATTTAATTAATCATACAGCATTTTGAAACTAAAACAATATTAGATTCTACTCTTTAATTTTAAACAATAATATATCTATCTTGGTGGTGAAAACGGGAGAAATCAAATGTCAAAAATGAATACAGATAAAAAAACACGCAGGAAATTTTTAAAAGAGTCAGCTGCTTTAGCGCTAACTACGATGGCATTTCCAGCTTGGAAAAATGAAGCATTAGCCTTTTCTGTTTTTCAGGCCATGGGAACCAGAGTTGGAGAGGTTACTGATACTACCGCTATTATCTGGACCAGGTTAACTACCAAGAAAGAAAGGAATAATAAAGGATTAGTAATTCCTGGTCGCGCTCAGGATTATAAAAATAATCAGTTGCCAGAACCAAAAGTTCCTACAGAGGAACTTGAAGGTGCCTGTCAGGGTATTTCGGGTTTTGTGAGAATTCATTACGGTACCGAAGAATCGCTAAGAAATAAAATGATGAGTGATTGGGTAGGGGTTTCTGAAAAAACGGATTTTATCCATCATTTTCATTTAAAAAATTTACAGTCAAATACTACTTATTTTTATGAAAGTGAAGTTTCAGATCATAAAAACGAAACAGATTCTTTTAAAATAAAGGGTAAATTTCAAACAGCGCCTACTCAAAATGTTGTTTCAGATATACGATTTTGTTTGATGACCTGCCAGGGATATCCTGATCGTGGTCATCCGGATGGCCATCATATTTATCCAGCTATGTTAGCCTTAAAGCCTCATTTTACTTGTCTCACTGGAGATTTAGTTTATTATGACAATGATATGCCTCGTGCTAACAATGCGCGCCTTGCCCGGTATCATTGGGAAAGAATGTTTAGTTTGCCCCGATTGGTTGACTTCAATATGCATGTAAACACTTATTGGTTAAAAGATGATCACGACACGCTGGATAATGATTCCAGTCCAGGGGGTAATATGGGGGAATTGTCATTTACCGAAGGTCAGCATATTTTTCGTCAACAAGCGCCCATTTCAGACGGATTAAGTTATAGAACTTTTAGATGGGGTAAAGATCTTCAAATATGGCTTACAGATGGTAGAGATTTTCGTTCAAATAACGATATGCCAGATGGTCCGGAAAAAACAATATGGGGTGCAGAACAAAAAGCCTGGTTTAAGAAAACGGTAAAAGAAAGCACTGCTACCTGGAAAATTTTAGTAAGCCCAACACCATTAGTTGGGCCAGACCGCGTGCAGAAGAACGATAATCATAGTAATCCCGGGTTTAAATATGAAGGCGACGAAATAAGAAGCTGGATTAAGGAAAATGTATCTGATCATTTCTTTATAGTATGTGGCGACCGTCATTGGCAATACCATTCCGTTCATCCTGAAACAGGCTTAAACGAATTCAGTATTGGCGCAGCGAGCGACGAACATGCTGGAGGTACACCAGGGGAGAACAAAGATTATCATCGTTTTCACCTGGTAAAAGGTGGCTTTATGTCTGTCAATGTAAATCGTCTAAAGAATAAAAGTCTTATTTCATTTCAACATCACGACGTTTATGGATCTGTTGTTTATAAATGGGAAAAAGAAAAGAATATTTGATTTTTTTCAAATTTCAAGGTTAAAATACTTTTATAGATCTAGTTTTTTAGCATGAAAAAGGCAATCATCATAGGAGCTACCAGTGGAATAGGTAAAGCATTGGCAGAGATTCTTTTACGGGAGAATTATATGGTTGGCGTAACAGGCAGGAGAGAAGAATTGCTGGAATCCTTACAAGAACCAGATTTGAGTAGGGCATTTATTAAGAAAATGGATGTCCAGGATGTATCAGCCGTTGAATTGATTTGTGATGAACTTGTTAATCAGATGGGCGGCCTGGATTTATTGATTATTTCAGCTGGTATTGGGGAGGGAAATAAAGCGTTGAATTTTGATATTGAGAATAATGTAATTAAAACAAATATCCAAGGATTCACCTGTGTTGCAGATTGGGCAATGAGATATTTTAAAAATCAAGGATATGGTCATCTCGTTAATATCAGTTCAATTGCAGGAATAAGAGGCAATGGCATTGCGCCATCCTATAACGCAACAAAAGCCTATCAAATCAATTATATGGAAGGATTGAGACTGAATATAAAGGAGCATGGTTCAAGGATCACAGTTACCGACGTTCGGCCTGGATTTGTTGATACTGCCATGGCTAAAGGCAAAAGTCTCTTTTGGGTATCTCCTGTTCAAAAGGCTGCTGATCAAATATTTGAAGATATCAAACGAAAGAAAAGGGTGGTTTATGTCACAAAGAGATGGAAGTTAATTGGCATTTTATTAAAAATAATTCCTTTGTAAGGTTATTTTTTAGGGTCTCCATTTAAAAGATTTTTCATCTATGGCTCTCATGGTACACAAAATACCGTCTAAATGGTCATACTCATGCTGTAATAACTCTGATAAGTCGTCTGTCATATTCCATTCCTGGGTTTCCCAATTTTCATTTAAATATTTTATTGTCAAATTTTTATGTCTTTTTACTTTGACTAAAAGGTTCGGAAAACTCATGCAGTCATCCCAAAGTTCAAACATTTCTTCACTCAAAAAGGTGAATTCAGGATTTATAAAAACGATTGGTTTGTTAATATTCATGTAAATCAATCGCTTCATAATTCCTAATTGTGGTGCAGCAATGGCTCGTCCGAAATTATATTTTTCTCTGATTTCCTGCATTACTTTGTGCAAGTCTGCTATCCAAACCTTAACTAAAGGTAATTCTGATGGCAAAACAGGTTTACAAACTTCATAGAGTAAGGGATTGCCTAATTTTAATAAGTTTTCTAATCGTTTCATACATTTTACAACAAAAAGTCGATTTTGCTAAATTAAAGTAAGTTTTAAACTATTGACCACACTAACCCTGCCATCAATTTAATAATTCTTAAAGTTCCGATAAAACTTGGTACTTTTGAAAATTAAATAATTTTAATAATAAACTATGTCAAAAATTAAGAATAGAAACGCTGGGAACGGTATTGCTCTTGGTGCTTGTTTTGGTGTAGTATTTGGAGCAGCTTATGGAACTATTTCTGGAGACATGGCAAAAGGTACAGGTTTAGGGTTGTCAATAGGTGTTTTTATCGGAGCCATTTTCGACTTTGTGAAAAATAGAAAACAAAATAAAGCTGTTTAGGTATTTTAAACCCTAATTACCCGAAAAGTAGTTAAAAGCGAAATTAAATCGTTAGTCAACGCCAAAAAAATATTATGATAATTAAAAGAACCATTTTTTCCTGCCTCATTATTCTGATAACAGGCGCAATGTATTTTCCTTTGCAAGCTCAACAAAAAAAAGGTACAACCCTTGCTAACTTTTCTGGAGAGTGGAAATCTAAAGAATCAATAAGTATGGGGGGAAATATTTATTGCGCGTATTCATTGGACGACCGGATGTCTTCTAAAACAATGAAAATAGCAAATCAAGCAAATTTTCTTACCATAGAAACAGCAAATTTGTCTACTGGATTAGCTCTGTCAACAAGCCATGAAAAACTAATCTTCGATGGCAAAGAAAGTCAAGTTAATTATGGCCCGGGAATAGAAAAGAAGTTTACCGTAAAATGGTCCGCTGATGAACAAACTATGACGGTTAACTCAATTTCCTATCAGGGTCAAGTCATTCATTACGTGACAGAAGTCTGGAAGTTGAGCAATGATGGTAAGTCTATTTCTGTTCAGGCAAATGCGAAATCAAACGTTTGGGATGAAGAGCGATCATGGAAGACCGAATTCGAAAAAACTAATTAGTTTTCAAATCCATTTTATTCAAGGAATGACTGTTGTGAAAATCCTTCTGCTTTACGCAAAAAGTTTTCAGCCAAAACTTCTGCTCGGATCTTCTATTAATATGCGTGGTTTGGGTTCGTTGCTCTTGCCATTTCCCTTGCCCTTGTAAATATTGTCTGAACTATGATTTTAAGGATTAAAGGATTGCCATGATTTTATACCTGCTGAGGTGTTATTGTCCCAAGGTTATAAATTTTAATTACCTCTAAAGTAAATAATGAATCCTATGAAAGGAGATTTTGTTGATGTTCATATATATGCATCAAGAAATATGTCTAAGGAAAAGAATATTGATTACCAATTT
>CAMDWC010000287.1 GCA_945878825.1 Haliscomenobacter hydrossis DSM 1100 | reverse complement strand
GCTGCATGATAGCCACCAATGGTATTGTGGTAAAAACTGGTCGTTGAATTTCCAAAAGTGGATACCGCTAAGTCTAAGACGCGATAATCGCCTCTACTTTTTTCTAAGGAAGAAATCTCTTTATCAGCTGGCCTTTCTTTCAACGGAGTATCCATGGTTTCAGGATTATCAAAACTTGATTTTCCAAGATATCTTTGACCTATCGTCCAATGATCTAATAGCGTAAGAAAACCCAGAGCAACGATTAAAATGGTTGGTTTTATCCAGTTTCGTGTGAATAAAAAGATAGCCAGGGCTGCCGCTCCAATGAAATAAAAAGACCTGAATGCATCTGCTTTAAAAAAATCAATCCTATCCTTGATAATATTGGTTAAGACTATAGGTTGAAGTTGACCGTCACTTGGGCCTTTGAAGTCGAAAAAGGAAGTTGCGAACAAGGCTAAAAACAAAGTCAATCCGCCAACGATTGAAAAAGAATAAATAAATGCTCTTTTTACATTTTCTGGTGAATACTTTTGGTAACAAAGCTTATTTATAGCAAATAACCCTAAAATAGGTAGAAAAAATGGGGTTATTGTTAATATTGAGCTAGGCGCTCTGAATTTATTATAAAAGGGAACAAAGTCAAAGAATAATCTTTGCAAGGTCTCAAAATGTTGTCCCATGGATAGAAAAAGGGTTAGCAATAAGGAAATTAAAGCCCACCATCGAAGGCCACCTTTTTCTATAAAAAAGCCGAAGGTGAAAAGGAAAATCATGACAGCCCCTAAATAATTAGGACCGCTCGTGAATGGCAAACCACCCCAGTAAAAGGGTAAACCCATTTTCCCATCTTCATTTGTCTTAGCACCATTGTCAACTAAAAGCTTAAATGTTGCTCCTTCGTTTGTTGTTTCACCCGAACTTCCACCAGCTGCAAAAGGTATGAGAACGCTAAGTAAATCTTGCGTTTTATTACTCCACATCATTGCATATTCCCAACCCAAACCTGATTCTCCCGCCGCCTCACTGGAAGGAGCATTATTTGATAAATCAGTGCTGTTAGTGCTAACGGCTGATTCTTCGGTAAGAATAGGCTTACCTCTTAAAGAATCTTTTGAATAATCAAGAGCCATCAACCAGGTAGAGGAAGTGGCAGCTAAACTGATGGAGGCACCAATGATTACTGTTGCTATTGTTTTTAAAAGATGGTTTATTTCTTTTTCTTTTATAGATTCAACCAGCCAGACTATAGCTAAAACAACGCAGGTGATGACAAAATAAAAGGTCATCTGTGGGTGATTTGCGTTTAAGGAATTTGCCGTAGCCGCTGAAAACAATACGCCACCAATAAGATATTTCTTATGTTTATATATCGTGTAAAGTCCGGCTATGACCAACGGATTAAACACAATGGTTCCTAGTTTAGAATTATGACCCGCCTCAAAAAGCACAAAATTATTTGTGGTGAACCCAAATGCGATAGCTCCAATAATACCAATCAGAGGGTGAATGCCCATGACAGAGGTCATAATAAAAAAAGCAATCATTTGTGCTAAAAATACACCCATTGGATAGTAAATATCAAAGGAAAGGAGTCGGGGTAACCAGTCTAAATAAAAAGATTTGAGGCTGACACCAATCATAAAAGTGGGCATTCCCCCAAACATGGAGTTTGTCCAGAATAACTGTTCTCCTTTTTCCGCCCAATATTTACCGATTTCTGCATAAGCTCCATTATAAGAGATAATATCGCCTTGCAATACTTGCTTTCCCTGAAATTGTGGTAAAAAATAAATATAGTTGACCAGAAAAAGTATTAATAGTCCTAAAACATAAGGAGCTATTTTTTTGAAATAGGTATTATTCATATCAGTAATATAAATCTTGTTTATAATAAAATAAAGGTACAAACATTTTAATCAACCCTATAATAACGAACAATTAAAACGTCTTAACCTTAAAAAAGAGTTTGTTGTCCCTCTTCCACCATAGGCGGTTCTTCCGTATCAAGTGGTTCGATAACTTCAATATCGCTTATTTTTTTGTCACTTAAGCGATTTCCAATAGCTTTCCACCCTTTAATATCGACAACGTCAGTTAACAACGCTTCTCCCTCTGATTTTTTATTTCCCACTTTAATATGGAATTTAATTCTCGGGGAGGGTTCAACACTTAAAAAAAGCAGTTGAGATTCGGGATGATCGGTCAGATAACTGAATCGTTGATCGGCCTGTGTTGTTTCTATGTGGAACCTTTTTACCATAGTCCACCCTTTATGCCCGTCATAATGCACCGCGGTAATGGTATCATCCGCCCGGTTACATTGGCCGATATAAAGAAAATCGGCAGACTGAAATCTTTTGGTAATATCAAGCGGGGTGGTGATATAGCTCCCATTTTTGTAAAGGATCAATAGCTCATCACCCGTATCGAATTCACCAAGGAATCTGCCTCTATTTTCTGTATTTAGTCTACCTGAAACCTCATCGAGCCAGATTTTCAATGCACCGATAGTCGATCTTCCCGCTGCCTTTAACTTGATATTCCGCAAGGGATATTTCGTTAGCATATTTCCCTGAGAGGACCGTCCTTTTATCGCTAATTCTGCAAAATTAAACTCAAACATTTTAATTTTTGCTTTACATCCCAGGCTTAGCTGCACCTGAATTACCTCCGCTTCACCATTAGGATTTACAGAGAAATAATGGAGTTTGCTACCTTTTGTTTCCTGAGTAATTGGGTATTCCTTATCTCTGGTAATCGCCGTAACATTGAATCGCTTTACGAAAGATTTTGCACTCGCTCCATCTGTATAGACGGCATTATATGTAGTTCGTTCGTCATTTTTCTTCCAAACGGCCACATGAATGATGTCCTTACCAACAAAAGTTTTTTCTGCAATACGTGTTACCAGGAAATAGCCATCATTTCTGAAAATAATGATGTCATCAATATCGGAACAATCACTAATAAATTCATCTTTCTTAAGACCAAAACCAACGAAACCATCGGCCTTATTCGCATATAGTTTTGCGTTATTTGCTACGACCTCGGTAGCCGCGATGGCATCGAAAGTGATTATTTTTGTTTTTCGTCCCCTGTCTTTTCCGTATTTATCTAATAAATTTGAATAATAGTTAATGGTATAATCTATTAAATGGGCGAGGTCAAAGCGTACTCTTTCCAAATCTTTTTCCAGCTGAGCAATAAATTGATCTGCTTGAAAAGTGTTATATTTTGATATTCTTTTAATCTTGATCTCGGTCAAACGGGCAATATCATCTTGTGTTATGGATCTTAGCAATCTAAGTCGATGGTCCGACGTTTCAATGATCTCCTGGGGCTCAACTACGTATTTTTTTAATCCAATAGCAATGGTTTCCAAAACAGCTTCCCAGGTCTCACATTCCTCGATGTCGTGATAAATTCTATTTTCAATAAAAACTTTTTCCAGACTGGCATGATGCCATTTTTCAAGTAATTCTTTTTCCTTTATTTCCAGTTCTAACTTAAGGAGTGCTTTGGTATGATCGACAGCAATGTCCAGTAAATCCTGAACAGAAAGGAAACGCGGTTTTTCATTTTGAATAATACATGCATTCGGCGCAATAGAAATCTCACAATCCGTAAATGCATACAGTGCGTCAATAGTAACGTCCGGAGAAACGCCGGGAGCTAAATCGATGACAATTTCTACATCTTGTGCCGTATTATCAACGACTTGCTTGATTTTAATTTTACCCTTATCGCTTGCTTTTATGATACTTTCAATGAGCGTAGAGGTCGTAACACCGAAGGGTAATTCCCTGACAATAAGAACGTTCTTATCTGTTTTTTCGATTTTAGCGCGAACTTTTACTCTACTTCCTCTTTTACCTTGTTGATATTCAGTTATGTCTATGAAACCACCCGTTTGAAAATCCGGATAAATAATTACTTCCTCGTTTTTCAATCTTTTGATAGCCGCTAAAATAATTTCTATAAAATTATGAGGTAGAATTTTTGTGGAAAGACCAACGGCAATACCCTCCGCACCTTGAGCTAAAAGAAGAGGAAATTTTACAGGAAGATGAATGGGCTCTCTTTTTCTACCGTCATAAGACAGTTGCCATTCAGTTGTTTGCGGATTAAAAGCTATTTCGAGAGCGAATTTTGTGGGTCTTGCCTCAATATATCGGGAGGCAGCAGCCCCATCTCCAGTAAGGATATTCCCCCAATTTCCCTGCGTATCTATGAGCAGTTCCTTTTGCCCCATGTTCACTAAGGCATCTCCAATGGCGGCATCTCCGTGAGGATGATATTGCATGGTCTGGCCAATAATATTGGCTACCTTATTATACCTGCCGTCATCCATTTCTTTCATGGCATGCAAAATCCTTCGTTGAACAGGTTTTAAACCATCCAACACAGCGGGCACCGCTCGCTCAAGAATCACATAAGACGCATAATCAAGAAAATAATCCTGATACATACCTTGAAGGCTGATGATTTCATCAGGAGCCTCTGAATTTTCGGGTAGTTCAGGCGTTTGGTCGCTCATATTTTATTTCTTTTGAAAAGGCAAATA
>CAMDWC010000286.1 GCA_945878825.1 Haliscomenobacter hydrossis DSM 1100 | reverse complement strand
CCTATTACGCCAGCCGTTTTTTGACCAATAATATCGATACTTCCATTGGGGAAGATACCATTTTCAGGAACATAAATCTCCACTACTTTTCCGACAATCAATATATTACCATTACAAGCTAACTTTTGCTCCTCCTCCAGTTCCAGTCCTATTCGAATGGTGGCCTCCTCCACGTAAGGGGCAATGTGCGATGCTGAAAAATAGGGTGTTAATCCTGTTTTTTCAAATTCTGATACGCCCCAGGGGTAATCAGCAGAGGATTGGTGGCTAGGGTCGATAAAGGCTTCTGGAACCAGATTTATGGTAAATTTTTTGCGTTCAATGATATTATGATAAGTGTGCCTGGGCACCGTAAGTGGTCTTATGAAAAATCCTAATCTTGCCGGTTGTGCTCCAATATGAACCAAGGAGTTAAATAATCCCAGATTGGTTCTGTTTCTTCCATCAATCGTCCCAACTAAGAAAGGTTGTTTATAACCAGATAATGAATTTATCAGGTTCATTCTGTAAAATCTATCCATGCCAGCCAGTTGTTCTGGCGTAATTAGATGTGGTTGGTTCATATTTTTAAATATAAATTAGTGGGTGAACTAATTTGAGTGGTCCTTAATATAGGCTTCACAGTGTTTTTCCCATTCAGTCAATAAAAGGGATGCTTTGGGTCCTGGTTTTCCCTGACCTATCATCATTCCGTCCACATTAACCACAGGAAGAACTCCTTTAGTTGATGAAGTTATGAATATCTCGGATGCTTTGTCTAGATAATTCAGTGGCACCTCTATTTCGTTGACCTTAAAATGTTTCGAGGCTATGGTAAGAATGTGTTTTCTTGTTATTCCTTTGAGTATCTTTTGAGCAGGGGTGAAAATTTCATCATTAACCACAAAAAAGACATTTGCCCTAACCGTTTCTCTGTAAAACTGACCGTCATGATATAAAATTTCACCGGCACCCGCATTTTTCATCTCTTGTTGAAGCTTTATCCCTGTTAAATAATTAATGGATTTAACTTCAGGAAGTTCCCGTTGAAATAAATGGGGGATTAATTTTATGCCTGTTACATAGTCTTTTTGGGGTACCCATGAAACAGGATGTTGTAAAATCAGGTAATTTGGCGTCGATGGGGTATATCCATCTTCAGAATACCCCCCGGTTAGTAATAATCTTATACCAGCATCAGTCGTATTATTTGCCTCTATCAATGCATAAATCTGCTGGGCCATTTCATCTTTTGTGACAGGAATGGTAAGCCCTAAAATTTGAGCAGATCCGTAAAACCTGTTAAGATAATCATCTAGGAACATGACGGTTTTTTGTCGAACCAAAAAGTAGTCAAAAATACCGTATCCTCTTAAAATACTTAAATCGCTAACGGATAGCTTTACTTCTGAGGAGGCAGTTATCTGACCATTAAAATTATAATAAGTTGACATATCTTCGACGTTTAAAAGATGAATGAGCAAAACAAATATACTAGGTATTGTCCTTACAGAATCTATAAAAAGAAACATATAAAATAAAAAAGTGTTGCCGCAATGCGACAACACGATCAAACTTATCTAAAGGGGCAATTTTTGATTAATTACATTCGGAGAAGCCACAACTTTTGCAAATTAAGCAACCTTCCTTAAATATCAGGCCATTAGGGTCAGCACATTCAGGGCATTCTGCTTCTGAAGCAATGGTTCCGTCCGGGATAAATGCTTTTAAGGATCTTATGACGCCATTTTTCCATGTATTGATGTAAGATTGTTCTACGGTGAGACCAGAAATTAAATCTACTACATTTAACAATGGCATACCATGTCTTAGGACGCCTGAAATAAGTTTGGCATAGTTCCAGAATTCTTTGTTGAACGAGCGGGACAATCCTTCTATCGTAATTTTATAGCCGTCCTTGTCCGTGAACTGGAAATCATACCTGCTTTGGCCTTTGTCATCTTTTGCCTTGATTACCCAACCTTGTGTAACGTAATCGGGGAATTTAAAGATATCGACCGCAGCACCGGTAAAAATTTCATAAGGCCTGTTGTGTAAAAGACCAATGACAGCCATCCACGGTTCGTTATTGTTCATAAATCGAACGACTTTTGCATCCAGTATAACAGGTCTTTTCGGAGAGGACGTTTCGGGAAAAGAGGAAGTTGGGAGTTCTGAAGATCCTTCTTTTTTATCTGAAATAAGGACCCCGGAACGAGAACCGTCACGGTAAATGGTGCAACCCTTACAACCTTCCTCCCATGCAGTTTGATAAATCTGACGCACCATCTCCACAGAAGTCTCTTCCGGTACATTTACAGTCACTGAAATAGAATGATCTACCCATTTTTGAATAGCACCCTGCATTTTTACCTTTTGAACCCAATCCACATCATTTGCGGTTCCCTTATAATAAGGACTCGTGGCAATTATTTTGTCTAATTCGTCGGCAGGTAATTTTTTTACCTTGGCTACATCATAACCATTTATTTGCAACCAATCCAAAAATTTATGGTGGAAAACGTGAAATTCTTCCCAGTGATCCCCCACTTCGTCTATAAAGTTAACTTCGACCTCCGGGTCATTAGGATTAACCTTACGCCTTCTGGTGTAGGAAATCATAAATACAGGCTCTATTCCCGAAGTGGTCTGGGTCATCAAACTGGTAGTACCCGTAGGAGCAATAGTCAATAATGCAATATTGCGTCGGCCGTGAACGAGCATTTCCTCATATAAAGTTGGATCAGCTTCGCGTAAACGCTGGATAAATGGGTTGTTTTTTTCCCTTTCAGCGTCAAATACCGGGAAACTTCCTCTGTCTCTTGCAAGATGAACAGAACTTCTATAGGCATTAATGGCCAGTGTTTTGTGAATTTCAACAGATTTAGCCGTGCCTTCTTCAGAGCCATATCGCAAGCCGAGGGCAGCCAGCATATCACCTTCTGCAGTGATGCCCACGCCAGTTCTTCGTCCGTTGATACATGTTTTTCTTACCTTTTCCCAAAGGGTTTTTTCAACCGATTTCATTATGCTGTCTTCCGGATCGCGTTCCACCTTTGCAAGAATACCATCGATTTTCTCAATTTCCAGATCAATGATGTCATCCATTAATTTCTGGGCAATCTGCACGTGTTTTGCAAAAAGATCAAAGTCAAAGGAAGATTCAGGGGTGAAAGGATTTTTTACATAATGATATAAGTTGATGGCAAGTAAACGACAGCTATCGTAAGGGCAAAGAGGAATTTCTCCGCAAGGGTTCGTCGAAACCGTTTTGTAACCTAAATCTGCATAACAATCGGCAACAGATTCCCTGATGATAGTGTCCCAGAAAAGCACGCCAGGTTCAGCAGATTTCCAAGCGTTATAAATGATTTTGTCCCAAATTTTTGATGCATCTACCTCCTTGGTGAAGGTTGGATTTTTACTTTCAATGGGATATTGTTGTACATATTTTTTTCCTGAAATAACGGCACGCATAAATTTATCGTCAATTCTGACGGATACATTCGCGCCGGTAACTTTCCCCTGTTCCAATTTAGCATCTATAAAATCTTCAGCATCAGGGTGTTTACTTGAAACTGATAACATTAAAGCACCACGACGGCCATCCTGTGCAACTTCTCGGGTTGAATTGGAATATCTTTCCATAAAAGGAACTATACCTGTAGAAGTTAAGGCAGAGTTCATGACAGGACTTCCTTTTGGACGAATATGCGATAAGTCATGCCCAACACCTCCTCTTCTTTTCATTAATTGCACCTGCTCCTCATCGGTTCTGATAATACCGCCGTAGGAATCTGCTCCGGTACCAATGACAAAACAGTTACTGAGGGAAGAAACCTGAAAATGGTTGCCAATGCCTGCCATAGGACTTCCCTGAGGGATGATATATTTAAAATCGGCAAGTAAGTCATATATTTCAGACTCAGTTAATGAGTTGGCATATTTAGCTTCAATTCTTGCCAATTCTTTGGCAATCCTTCTGTGCATGTCATCAGGTGATTTTTCGTAAATCTTTCCAAATGAATCTTTTAAGGCATATTTGTTTACCCAGACACTGGCAGCCAGCGTGTCACCCTTAAAGTAGTCTGTAGCAGCGGCCAGTGCCTCTTCATGAGAGTACGTTTTTTGAAGGTTTTGTTCCGATTTTTTCAACATTAATGAAGTTCCCATAGCTCTTTTAATTTCAAATCTTATAAAAAATAATAATAAAATAGTACCCGACCAAATGTCGGTTAAGTAAGGTTTCTCTTTTCCAGGAGTGGGAGTAATTTATTTTAAGTGTAATAATGAAATCGGATGCAATTTAATCTACATATTTCAATTGTACAAATTTTGAAGTCAACGTAATTTGAACAACCTGTGGATAACTTTGCAAAAGACAAATTTATTAAGGAATAATGTAATATAATTATATTTAATATGTATTGATTATCAATAATTTGTATAAAATAAAAAAATAATTTGTTTTGTTAGTAAATAATTTGAAACAAAATGTTGTTGTGGAAAACATGTGTATTTTCCACAACAATATGTTGGTAACTCTAGTTTTCCCTATTATTCAACAGTTCTACCACGGTGGCAGTTATAT
>CAMDWC010000285.1 GCA_945878825.1 Haliscomenobacter hydrossis DSM 1100 | reverse complement strand
AAACTAAAATCTTTTGGATTACCCCCCGATTTACCGAGTAAATAAGCTTCAATTTCAGGCAAAGATTTTCCCTTACCATTCAACTCAAAAGTTCCTGTTTTATAAATAAAAACTTCATCATAAACTTCCTGTTTAGTCACTTTTTTCTGACTTGTTCCAGGTAATTTAAGGTTTAAGGCATTGGGTGCAACAATAGAAGAGGTCAACATAAAGAATATCAACAAAAGGAAAATAATATCTGTCAAAGAAGACATATTAAATTCAGCTGATAATTTAGATTTTTTCTTAATGGCCATAATTAAACTTTATTTTTTTTAGGTTGGGTAGCTAAAATGGCCTTCACCTTCATTTTTTCAGCTAAAGTCATTACTCTGACCACTTTTTCAAATGGCGTACCCTTTTCAGCTACGATCGTAACGGTAAAATCAGCATTAGTACCTGATTCCTTATATTTATTACTTAGTACATTTTCTAATTGTGCTTCTTCCACTTCCAAAGATTCAATTTTATAAACCCCTGTTTGATATATCATAACAGCTATAGAAACGGGTGCAACTGTTTTTGAATCAGATTCAGGTAAATCGACCGCTTCAATTTTCACTAACGTCGAAGTAAGCATAAAGAAAATGAGCAAAAGAAATATGATATCCGTAAGGGAAGACATACTAAATTCAGCACTAAGCTTGTTTCGCTTTTTTAAAGCCATATTAAACTATTTGAGGCTATTAGATTATTCGTGCAACATGTCCATAAATTCTGTCGTCGTTCTTTCCATCATATAAATTACTTTATCTACTTTAGATACCAAAAGATTATAGCCAACGAAGGCAAAAATGCCGATGGCTAATCCAAAAGCAGTAGTAAGTAAAGCCTGATAGATACCTCCAGCAAGTAATGAAGGCGTAACACTTTGTTGAGAAGCCATATTATAAAATGCCAGAATCATACCTGTTACTGTACCAAAGAATCCCACCATGGGCGCTGCACCTGCAATACTGGCGAGGGAAGATAAATTCTTTTCTAACCTAAAAACCTCCAGGTTTCCGGCATTTTCCACCGCAGCATCAATATCTCTTAAGGGTTTCCCAATACGTTGAAGTCCTTTTTCGACCAACCGCGAAACCGGGGAATCTGTAGCCTGGCAAAGTGCTCTGGCTGCCGGGATATTCCCCGCGGCCACATTTGACCTGATATTATTCATAAAATGCTGATCTATTTTCCCCGATCTATTGATAGCACTATACCTTTCAAAAAAGATATAAACGGCGACAATAGATAATATTAATAAAACAACATAGATAAAAATACCAATTAAACCACCCGAAATTAATATATCCATGGCGCTTTGAGAGGCCATTTCAGGTACCGTATTACCTTCGGTTTCAAGTGTTGAAGTTATTTGCAAAAATAAAGCTGACCCGTTTAAAAACATACTATTTGTTTTTCAAATGTTGAAATAAAATATTTATGTGAAGGTAACGCTTTTGATTACTGACTTTGTATGTTTCTACCTATAATTTCTTTAAAAACAGGATAAAAAAAAAAGGTACTCAAAAAATATTATTTTTAGCTTTTCAACAGGTCAAAATAAGTATGTCAATCACCCGTCTTCATTTAATTATACCCTGCTTTAATCCAGCAAAGCATTGGGAAATTAGAGTATGTCAGCATTTAGAAAGCCTTCAGTTAATTCTCAGTGACATTTCTATAGAACCCATTCTCATCAATGATGGTAGTGTTACGGGTGTGGAACAAAATCATATTAATTATATCAAAGAAAGAATTCCTGCTGTTCAAATGATAGAATACACTGAAAATCAAGGAAAAGGATTTGCCGTCAGGGAAGGATTTAAGTTGGCAACGGCAGAATTTATCATTTTTACAGATATTGATTTCCCTTATGTTGAAGCTGATTTTATAAGATTATTCCGAAAGTTGCAAAATGAAGAAATTGATATTCTGGTGGGTATCCGACAGGCAGATTACTATCAACAAACACCCTGGTACCGGGCGGCAATCTCCAAATTATTAAAATTTTTTATTGGCAAGTTTTTAAAAGTCAAAATAACTGATACCCAGGGAGGCTTAAAGGGGTTTAGCCAAAAAGGACGGCAGATATTATTAAAAACAAAGATAAATAGATATCTTTTCGATTTAGAAGTCATAAAACTAGCTTCAAACACCCCAGGAATAAAAATGGAGGCCATGCCTGTGGAGCTGCGCAAAGATGTGCAGTTTGCTTCCCTGAGCTGGGTGATTTTAAAGAGAGAATTTCTTAATTTCGTAAAAATATATTTTTCGAAAAATACCTAGCATCTCATAGCTTTTATATGGAAATGCTTTGTATTTTTGTATGTAGCGAAATTTCGCTAAATTTATAAACCTAATGAAATAAATCGATGGGGATGACAAAAAGAATAAGAAAAGCGGCGGTCCTTGGTTCCGGGGTCATGGGATCGGGTATTGCCTGTCACTTGGCCAATATAGGTGTCGACGTCTTGTTATTAGACATTATTCCAAATAATTTGTCTGATGATGAAAAGAAACAACCTAAAGCCAGGAATAAAATAGCAGACCAGGCTTTAATGGCTTCAATTAAATCGAAACCTGCGCCTTTGTATGATGCAGCCTTTGCAAAAAGGATCAAAACGGGTAATTTTGAAGATGATTTTTCAAAAATATCAGATTGTGACTGGGTTATTGAGGTGGTGGTTGAGCGCCTGGATATCAAAAAGGAGATTTTTGCAAAAGTCGATACTTTTAGAAAAAGCGGCTCTCTGATTACCAGCAATACTTCAGGAATTCCCATTCATCTTATGAGTCAGGGGCGGTCGGAAGATTTTAAAAAGCACTTTTGCGGCACCCATTTTTTTAATCCGCCGCGATATTTACGCCTTTTAGAAGTTATTCCCACCCAGGATACACTACCCGAAGTTATTGATTTCTTTATGCATTATGGCGATCACTATCTGGGGAAAACAACCGTTTTATGTAAGGACACTCCTGCTTTTATCGGTAATAGAATTGGCGTTTTTGCTATGGCAAAAGTATTCCAACTCACCTCAAAATATAATCTTCGCATTGAGGAGGTAGATGCACTAACCGGGCCAGTTATTGGAAGACCTAAAACAGGTACCTTCAGATTAGGCGATTTGGTTGGACACGATACTTCAGGGAATGTTATCCGTGGTTTAAAAGCAAACTGCGCCAACGATGAACAGGTTTCCTCCTTTGAGGTTCCTCCCTATCTTGATTTTTTACTGGAGAATAAATTCCTGGGCAATAAATCGGGTCAGGGATTTTATAAAAAGACCACTGAGAAAGACGAAAAAGGAAAGCCTGTCATTTTAGCCTTAAATCTGAATTCTCTGACTTACGAACCAAGTATCCGACCTGATATTCCCAGCTTAAAAGCTGCTAAGCAAATGGATGATCTTCCAAGAAGAATCAGACATTTCTTTGATGCTCAGGATAATGGGGCTGCCTTAATTAAAGAATCATTGGTTTCTCTATTTTCCTATGCCAGCAATAGAATACCTGAAATAGCCGATAGTTTCTTCAGAATTGATGATGCCATTCGCGCCGGGTTTGCCTGGGAATTGGGACCTTTCGAATATTGGGATATAATCGGACTTGAAAAAGGGGTTCAGTTAATTAAAGAATCAGGTGAAAAAGTACCTTCCTGGGTCAATGAAATGATAAGCGCCGGGTTCACTTCCTTCTATTCAAAACAAGAGGGTAAAAAATTATACTACGACCAGATACTAAAGGCTTATCAGCCTATTCCTGGTCAGGATAGCTTAGTAATACTTGATAATTACAGAAGTAAATCACCGGTTCACAAAACATCAGAAACCATTCTTCATGATATTGGCGAAGGGGTGTTATGTCTGGAATTCACCAGTCCACATAACTCTATTGGTGAAGGAGTATTGATGGGTATTCAAGAATCCATTCAACTGGCAGAAGATGGCGGTTGGAAAGGGTTGGTCATTGGAAATCAAGCTACTAATTTTTCTGTGGGAGCTAATTTGATGATGATTGGTATGCTCGCCTATCAACAAGATTTCGATCAGTTAAATATGGCTGTCAACGCATTCCAACAAACTACACTGCGTTGCAGGTATTCTGCTATTCCTGTTGTTGCAGCCACTCAAGGTTATGTATTTGGCGGTGGGTGCGAAATTTTAATGCATTGTGATGCTGCTGTTGTTAGTGCAGAATCCTACATAGGATTAGTAGAAGCGGGAATAGGTCTTATCCCCGGCGGTGGAGGTACCAAAGAATATGCCCTCCGAGCTTCTGATTTATTTTTTGAGGGTGACGTTCAAATTCCTACCCTCATAGAAAAGTTTAAAGCTATTGCCCTGGCTTCTGTGGCTACCAGTGCTTACGAAGGATTCAAAAATGGCAGCTTAATTAGAGGTCGCGACGAAGTAGTGCTAAATAAAGATAGAGCCATTGCTTATGCTCAGCAAAAAGTGCTTCAATTAGCAAGGAATTACACGCAGCCTATATTACGTGATGATATAACTGTTCTAGGCCGAACGGGTCTTGCTCCCTTGTATTTAGC
>CAMDWC010000284.1 GCA_945878825.1 Haliscomenobacter hydrossis DSM 1100 | reverse complement strand
CGATCTAAAATGGTGGTCTATTGGCCTATCCATTATGGCCACTCAGGCAAGTGCCATTACTTTTTTATCGACCCCTGGACAGGCTTATGAGGACGGTATGGGTTTTGCCCAATTTTATTTCGGTCTGCCTTTAGCTATGGTCATTTTATCTGTTTTTGTCTTGCCTATTTATTATAAGTTAAAAGTCTATACGGCTTATGAATATCTTGAAGGACGTTTTAATCTGGCCACCAGGACATTTACAGCTATCTTATTTTTGATTTCACGAGGATTAGCGGCAGGACTGACCATATTTGCACCAGCTATTATCCTATCCACCATACTTGGATGGCAATTAAACCTTACTATTCTGGTTTTGGGAGCTGGCGTTACCTTATATACTGTTTCTGGTGGTACAAAAGCAGTCAGCGTTACCCAATTTCACCAAATGGTTATTATTCTGGTAGGAATGGTTATTGCTGCTTTAGTGCTCGTGTTTAAACTGCCTGATAATGTGAGTTTTACCGATGCTGTTCGTTTTGCGGGTTCCATGGATAAACTTCAAGTGGTCGATTTTTCCTGGGATCTTTCGAATAGATATACTTTCTGGTCTGGAATGATTGGGGGTGTTTTTTTATTTTTAAGTTATTTTGGTACCGATCAATCGCAGGTTCAACGGTATTTATCGGGAAAAACGCTGACTGAAAGTAGATTGGGGCTAATGTTCAATGGATTACTAAAAGTCCCCATGCAGTTTTTGATATTATTTGTAGGTGTTTTAGTATTTGTTTTCTTTCAGTTTAATAAAAGTCCCCTTCATTTTAATGAAGGAAATATTAATGCCATTAAAAAAAATGATACTTATGCCCTTCAGTATGAGGCATTGAATAAAGAGCACGAAATTTTATTTAACAGAAAAAAAGAAGTGATTAATGGGTATATAAATCAGTTGAAATCTGAAAATGAGGCGGTTATTGCAACAAGCAAAGGGGAGGTTAAAAATTTGATGAAAGAGGAAAAAGAGTTAAGGGGAAGGGCTGCAACGCTCATAAAAAAAGCACAACCATCAGCCTCTACAAAAGATACAGATTACGTTTTTATCACTTTTATACGTGATTTTCTTCCAGTAGGTATTGTCGGACTACTTTTGGCGGTTATTTTTTCGGCATCCATGTCTTCCACCTCTTCCGAATTAAATTCACTGGCAACGACCACCGTCATTGATATTTATAAAAGGTCATTTGTGAAAGACCAAACGGATCAACATTATCTTTTTGTCTCCAAAGCATTTACGCTTCTTTGGGGTGGCATTGCAGTCCTGTTTGCTTTTTCAGCCAGGTTATTTGAAAATCTGATACAAGCAGTTAATATCGTTGGTTCCCTTTTTTATGGTACAATACTAGGTATCTTTTTAGTCGGATTTTTTCTAAAATCGGTAAAGGGAAATGCTGTGTTTTGGGCTGCAATCCTTACAGAATTGATGATTCTTGTTATTTTTTATTTGAATGAAACGGGGACACCTATTTCCTTTGGAGGGAAAGAAATTGTGGTAAATATTGGCTATCTCTGGTTAAATCTTATTGGATGTAGCTTAGTTATGCTTATTTCATGGATTTTAAATAAAATATTGGTTCCCGCTTCAAAAAAATTGTAAATAAGACGGAAAAAGGTTAATTTGAGTAAAAATAATATCCGTGGAAGTAAATAATTTGAGAAGTAGAAACTGGTTCGCCAGGGAAGGTAAAGATGGCATCATCTATAGGGCATGGATGAAAAACCAGGGGATACCCGCACATCATTTTGAAGGTAAGCCTGTCATTGGTATTTGTAATACATGGAGCGAATTGACGCCTTGCAATGCGCATTTCAGAGAATTGGCACAAAAAGTTAAAAATGGCATTTACGAGGCCGGAGGTTTTCCCGTCGAATTTCCTGTTATGTCAACAGGGGAAACTTTAATTAAACCTACCGCCATGCTTTATCGCAATCTGGTAAGTATGGACGTGGAAGAAAGTATTCGCGCAAATCCTTTAGATGGAGTGGTTTTACTTTGCGGTTGTGATAAAACGACGCCATCTTTAGTTATGGGGGCTTGTAGCGTCGATATTCCAACGATTGTAGTGAGTGGAGGCCCTATGCTAACGGGGAAATATAGAGGAACAAATATTAGCACTTCTGATTTATGGCGATTTAGTGAAGCCCAGAGGATGGGAGAAATCACCCAAAAAGATATGCAGGAGGTGGAAGCGGGTATGTGTCGAAGTGCAGGCCACTGCGGTGTTATGGGTACAGCCTCAACGATGGCTTGTATGGTGGAATCTTTGGGCCTGACCCTTCCAGGAAATGCGGCCATTCCGGCCGTGGACTCCAATAGAAGTGTATTAGCGCATCATTCTGGTATGCGCATTGTAGAAATGGTAAAGGAGAATCTGACCCTTTCAAAAATTTTGACCAGAGAGGCTTTTGAAAATGCGATTATTGTGAATACGGCCATTGGTGGGTCCACTAATTTTGTTTTGCATTTACTGGCTATCGCGGGCCGTATTGGCGTCGATTTGACCTTAGACGATATGAATAATTTAGCAAAGGATATTCCGTTATTGCTGAATTTGCAACCTTCCGGAGAATATTTCATGGAAGATTTTTACTACGCCGGTGGACTTCCCGCTGTCTTGAAAGAATTGGATAAACTTCTTCGTGGACAGGTAATTACCGTTAATGGTCATACGGTGAAGGAAAATTTCAGCTCGGCAAAATCATACAATGATCGTGTTATCAGCCCTATAGATCAGCCCGTAAATACGGTTTCCGGCGTGGCTGTGCTCAAAGGTAACCTATGTCCTGATGGTGCCGTGTTAAAACTCTCCGCTGCAAGTCCTGAATTGATGAAACATAAGGGGCAAGCGATAGTATTCGAAGATATAGACGATTATAAAAACAGGATTAATGACCCTGAGTTGCCAGCAACGGCCGACAGTGTACTTGTTCTTAAACAGGTAGGTCCAGTAGGTTATCCAGGCATGCCAGAGGTGGGAAATTTAGGTCTTCCTCCCAAATTATTGCTTGAAGGGGTGCGGGATATGGTTCGTATCTCTGACGGAAGGATGAGTGGAACGGGTTTTGGTACCTGCATTTTACACGTGTCACCTGAATCAGCAGTTGGTGGTCCTTTAGCTATCGTACAAGACGGAGATTGGATTGAACTCGACGTTTCTGCGCGAAGTCTTAATTTGTTGATCAGTCAGGAAGAGATTAATGAGCGTTTAGCCAAAGCGCCCCAGTTTAACGGGATTGTAGATCGTGGATACGTTCGTTTGCATCAAACGCACGTGCAACAAGCCCACCTGGGGGCAGATCTTGATTTTCTAAAAGGAGGCTCAGGAAGTAAGGTAACGAGAGATTCACATTAAATAATTTTTTTTATATCTCTTTGTATAGATAGTTTGCTCACTGTGTATTGAATTTATTACATTTCAATATATTGAAATGCTACTTGTTTTTATGTTTTTATGCCTGTTTTGAGTCAGTTTTGATGAAGCGTTTTAAAGGTCGGTTTATAGATAGCTGTAGCCCTGTGTATTGAATTTATATTTTTCAATATATTTAAATGGTATGGTTGGAGGTGTAATGGAAGATGGCTTTATTTTTGAAATATTGTCGGGTATTTTATTTGTCGGGATTTTCTTTCCCATTTCAGTCTACAGTGTTTTGACAATCTAACAGGGATTTTAATGAGGACTTAAGGGAATTCGTGGCTGCTTTTTTATTGATGCTGGAATAAAGCAATGCCTTTCTTAATGCTTTTGCCATAAACGCTTTATATGAACATTAATATGAATATTCACAAAACTGCTCTTTACTCCGGTAGAATTCTTTGCCTCTTTTATTTGATTTTATCGTTTGAAGCCACCCTTTTTGGACAGGATAAACCCAATATTATCTGGATTTCTGCAGAAGATATGAGCCCAAGATTACCTGCTTATGGCGATTCAACTATCAAAACACCCCATATTTCCCGATTCGCAAAGGAAGGTATTGTTTATGACCATGTTTATACCACCGCAGGTGTATGTGCGCCAAGTCGAAATGCCATCATTACGGGGTCCTACCAAACTTATAATGGGGGACATAATATGCGAACCTTAAACAATACTTATCCGGAACAAACAGGTCTTCCCAAATCGTACAGTGCGGTCATGCCTGCTGAAATACGTTGTTTTCCGGAATATTTAAGGCAGCACGGATATTATACAACGAATAATAATAAAACAGATTACCAGTTTGAGGCACCTCCAACCGCATGGGACGAGGTTTCTAACAAAGCTACCTGGCGAAACAGACCTAAAGGAAAGCCATTTTTTAGTGTTTTTAATTTTAATACCACCCACGAATCACAGATTTGGGCCAATGCAGATAAACCTTTGCGGGTTGATCCCTTAAAAGTGTTGTTACCTCCATTTTACCCTGATAATCTCGTCGCCAGAACAGAAGTAGCCAGGCATTATTCTAATATTTCTACCCTGGATGATGAAATAGGTGTTTTATTAAAAAAGTTGGAAGAGGATGGGCTCCTTGATAATACCATTATTTTTTTCTGGACAGATCATGGGGATGGTTTACCCTT
>CAMDWC010000283.1 GCA_945878825.1 Haliscomenobacter hydrossis DSM 1100 | reverse complement strand
GGTTTTTCAAGGGAAGAGTTCGTTTATGAACCTGGTCAATTTTCAATCAGAGGGGGAATTATCGATATTTATTCCTTCGGTAATGAATTACCCTATCGTATTGAGCTTTTTGATGACGAAGTGGAAAGAATTAGATCTTTCGATCCCATGAGCCAACTTTCCCAAACGGAATTGGTCAAAGTCAGCATTGTTCCCAATATGAACAAAAGATTTGAAAAATCAGATAAAGTGGCATTTACGGATATTCTTCGCCCGGAAACACTGGTTGTTGTATGGGATTTGAATCTTTTGCGTGAAAAATTAGTGATTTGCGAGGAAAAGGCCTCCGATTTTAGTAAAACCATTTCTATTTTGCACGAAGGTGAGGAAGCTGATTTTGCCCGTGAAAAATCTTATGTCAAACCAGATGCACTTCTTTCAGCATTTTGCGCAAAATCAATCCTGTGTTTTAGTTCAAGAAATCAACCCGTTCCCATAATAAGTCAAATTGATTTTTCAGGAAAGCCTCAGCCTCAGTTCAATAGAAATTTTGACCTCCTCATTGCCGATTGGAAAGAAAGACAGGCCAAAAAGCAGGAAATCTATTTGTTTACGGAAAATGCGCGGCAGGTAGAACGTTTTCATGCCATTTTTGATGACATGAAAGCGGAACTCATTTTCCACCCGGTGATTATTGGTTTACATGAAGGATTTATAGACGAAGGTTTGGGTATTGCCTGTTTTACAGACCATCAGATTTTTAATAGATTTCACCGTTTTAAACTTAGACACTCTTATTCCAGAGATCAGGCGCTGCAACTAAAACTGGTAAAAGATTTACAGCCGGGTGACTTTATTTCTCATATTGACTATGGCATTGGAAAATTTTCAGGTCTTCAGAAAATTGAAATTAATGGAAATTTCCAGGAGGCCGTAAGATTGTTTTATAAAAATAATGACATCTTATATGTCAGTGTCAATTCCTTGCATAAGATTTCAAAGTATGTGGGAAAGGAAGGCACGGAACCTCAACTTAGCAAACTGGGCTCCGATGCGTGGAAAAATCTGAAAAATAAAACTAAAAAGAAACTTAAAGATATTGCCGCAGAGCTTATTAAGCTGTATGCCCAACGTAGGGCTGCCCCGGGATTTGCCTTCCCGCCAGACAGTTATTTGCAGGACGAACTGGAAGCATCTTTTATTTATGAGGACACACCGGACCAGTATAAAGCCACCGTGGACGTGAAAGCTGATATGATGAAACCATACCCTATGGATCGTTTAATTTGCGGAGATGTAGGTTTTGGGAAAACGGAAATTGCCATAAGGGCAGCTTTTAAGTCGGTGGTCGCAGGTAAACAAGTGGCCATATTGGTGCCAACAACCATTTTAGCCTTACAACATGCCAAAACTTTCCATGGTCGTCTGGAGCCCTTCGGTGTGACGGTCGATTATGTTAATCGCTTCAGAAGCACCAAAGAAAGGAAGGAAACTTTTGCGAAATTAGCCGACGGTAAAGTCGATATTATTATTGGTACCCATAGTTTATTAGGAAAAGATACCCATTTTAAAGATTTAGGATTGCTTGTCATTGATGAGGAGCAGAAATTTGGCGTAGCCTCCAAAGAAAAATTAAGAAGTCTGAAAACGGATGTTGATACACTGACACTCACTGCAACACCTATACCCAGAACATTACAGTTTTCGCTAATGGCTGCCAGAGATCTTTCTATCATCAGAACGCCGCCCCCAAACAGGCAACCCATTCAAACCGAGGTTCATGCGTTTAATGAGGAGCTCATTAGAGATGCCATTTACTATGAGGTAAATAGAGGAGGTCAGGTGTTTTTTGTCCACAATAGGGTGAAAAATCTGGAGGAAATGTCCGTCCTTATCAAAAAACTGTGCCCCGATATTTCCATTGGCTTCGCTCACGGGCAATTGGAATCATCGAAACTTGAAACAGCTTTGATGGACTTCATTGACAAGAAATATGATGTGCTCGTTTGTACCAATATTATTGAAACGGGATTGGATATTGCGAATGCTAATACGATGATTATCAACAATGCCCATCAATTTGGATTAAGCGATTTACATCAGTTAAGGGGACGCGTTGGTAGGTCCAACAAAAAAGCATATTGCTATTTACTAAGTCCATCTATGTCATCTCTCACTGATGACGCCCGTAAACGATTAAAGACACTGGAAGATTTTTCTGAACTTGGCAGTGGTTTTCAGATTGCCATGAAAGACCTGGATATCAGAGGAGCAGGAAATATTCTGGGTGCCGAACAAAGTGGATTTATTGCCGATATTGGTTATGAAACCTATCAGAAAATATTGGAGGAAGCTGTCCAGGAACTAAAGGAAACAGATTATAAAGATTTATTCAGAGAAGAATTAGAAAAGGACAGGAAGTTTGTTCGCGATGTTCAAATAGAAACGGATATTGATTTATTCATTCCCGATAGTTATGTGAGTAATGTCCAGGAACGGTTAAGCATGTACACCCAGATTGATCAAATTGAGACGGAAGATCAGATAGATGATTTTATCAGCCAGATGGAAGATCGTTTTGGACGGGTACCCCATCAGATCCATGAACTATTTGAAGGATTGCGATTGCGCTGGATTTGTAAAAGGATAGGTTTTGAGCGTATTATTTTAAAGGGAAATAAGCTGAGATGTTATTTTATTGATAATCCACAATCGTCCTATTACGAATCTCCCCAGTTTCAGAAGGTGCTTCAATACGTGGCAGGTTCCGGAAAAAAGGAGGGATTGTTAATTAAAAAGTCAACGACGAACCTCATGTTGATACACGAAAATATAAGAAGCCTGGAAAAAGCTAAAATCCTGCTTAACCGGATAGCTGCAGAGATTAATCAATAAAAATGAGAACAAATCTGTTTTTGCTTCATATTGTATTTCTTTTACTGCCCTGTCTTTCTTTTTGTCAGGAGAAACAGATGGATTTAATAGGTTTAAAGAATATTATCCAAAAGACACCATCATATAAAAGTCAAATAAAAGGTCAGAGGAAAAAGGACTTTGATAAATTATTTGAAAAATTAACAACAAAAGTAGTTGAAATTAACACAAACCTTGAACACTTTGAAATTTTAAGTGAGCTTGCAGGACAAATAAATGATAACCATTTTGTTTTACATTACATACCTGATAGCTATTTTGATTGGCGAAAAATGGCAGATAAATTATATGTAAGTCAATTTCTTAAAAAGGATTACTTAATAAATCATCCCAAAACTAATATCCACGCTGATTCATTAGAAAAAATCTTAAATACTAAAAATATTAATGAGGTAGAAGGCATATATTATTTTTATTCGTCCATTAAGATTGGAGTATATCGAATAGATAGTTTAACATTAAAGGGTACCATTCTTCAATCAAATTCACCTTTATGGGAAAAGGGGGATTTGTGTTTTATACTAAAGGAAAAAAAACCAAATTATTTTCATTCAATAAACTATTTGATAATTCAAAAAACACTTCAATTCAATAAGAATGAAAAATTTAAAGATGGAGAATTACTTGGGTATAATATAAGTAAGACAATGAATAAACCTTTATACCCATTTATTCCTGATACGGTGAAAAAGTTTTATACTTATAAAATCAATTCCAGTACACGTTATGTGAGATTGGGTGACTTTATGGTAAATGCTTCTAATATGAAGATAAGTAAGACCTTTTTCAACGAACTTAAGTCTTCAATGAATGAAAAAACCATTCTTTTGGATTTGAGAAATAACAATGGAGGAGGGTTTATGATATCAAGACCGTTTTTAAAATTATTTAAAAAATATTCAAAGGGGAATGAAATTAAAGTTTTAATAAATCGGAACACGGTAAGTAATTCTGAACAATTTGTAATCAGATTAAAAAAATGTAAAAATGTAACTTTATATGGTGAAGGCACAAAAGGTATGGTTACCTATGGAAGTAACTATGAGAAACAAATACCATTAAAATCAAAAGGGTTATTTGTATATCCGACGGATATGAGAGGGTTTAAAAAGGACTTACATTATGAAACAGTAGGTATGCAACCTGATGTCTATTTAAGCAAAGACATAGATTGGATTGAACAAGTATTAAAATTCGGGAATAGACAAATAAAAAGCCATTTATTCTGATGACCTTTTCTGTGCCGCTACAATTTACCGTTTGCTTTTTCATTGTCTAAGGCAATTCTTGAATTGTAGCTCTATATCTCTTACATTTGACATAGCCGTTTAGGATGTTGCAGGCATTTTTTTGAGAAATATACCTATTGTTCACGAAAAAATAACGCAGAGACGTGATGCTTCGCGCCTTCTTTTTGCCGATGCGTTACGCATCGGCGAGAGGCAGGTTAATAAAAGCAACATTTAATAATACCCTTCCCACCCAAACCGGAGACGTTATAGTTAATCCTAGAAATCCTGTAAATCCTGATTCAAACAACTGGCTGCTGCGCACTCAATCCCTAACCATCGCCTCAACTTGGTCTCACACCCCACACCAAAAAGGCGTATCTTTACAAAATGAGAAGATTCTTCAACACCACGGGCTTGTGTAATGCAGAAAGGCACTACATGGTCGATCCCTTCAGGAATATGTATGACGACATACA
>CAMDWC010000282.1 GCA_945878825.1 Haliscomenobacter hydrossis DSM 1100 | reverse complement strand
GATCTAACCCGTGGAGAACTCGGGACAAGAGGAACAGCTGATATCAGGACAGTGGAGGCGCTCAATGCTATGAAAAAAATGGGGGCCCAATTCAGACATAACCTGGATATGGCCGATGGCTTTTTTCAGGATAATAAAGAAAATCAGCTTAAGTTGATTGAAGTTATTCGACGCTTTAGGCCCAAAATGGTTTTACTAAATGCGGTGCATGATCGACATCCTGATCATGGTAGGGCCGCAAAAATGGTGGCTGATGCTTGTTTTTATTCCGGACTAGCTAAAATATCTACCTCCTTTGATGATAAAGAACAATTGGCCTGGAGACCTGCAAATGTGTATCACTATATCCAGGATCGTAATCTTACAGCCGACTTTGTCGTAGATATAAGTGATTACATGGAGGAGAAATTAAATCTGGTGAAGACTTTTACTTCTCAGTTTTATTTGCCCGCATCGATAGAATACAAAAAGGAAATGGAAACGCTCATTTCAGGTCCTGATTTTCTGGAGTTTCTAACGGCTAAAGCCAGAAGCTATGGACGTGAAGCTGGCTTTACTTTTGCAGAGGGCTTTACCTGCATAAGAACCCCGGGTATTCAAAATCTATTTGATCTTAGTTGATGTGATTCAAAGATCCCTGCTTGCTGCCGCGAAACACTGCGCAGAACCCTGCAAACACCGCGTCAAAACCGTCCCTGTTAGCACATCCCAGCTCGGAAATACCTGCTCGCCGCTGCGAAACACTGCGCAGAACCCTGCAAACACCGCGTCAAAACCGTCCCTGTTAGCACATCCCTGCTTGCCGCTGCGAAACACTACGCAGAACCCTGCAAACACCGCGTCAAAAACTCACCCCCTGTAATCTACATCCCCGCCAGAACATCCCCGCTAGCCCCTGCCATCACAAAGGCTTATTAGCCCAATGTATAAATTAGCATAAAAAAAAGAGGCTATCTTTTCCTAGAAATATTTAAAATTATGGTTGTGTTCAATCTTGAGAAGACTTTGATAAATGAGTAGAATGACATTTTCAACATCCTCGATATTTGCCATTTCAACAGTTGTATGCATATATCTTAGAGGCAATGAAATAAGAGCAGAAGGGACACCTCCATTAGAATAGGCAATGGCGTCAGTATCTGTTCCTGTCATTCTGGATGAAGCCTGTCGTTGAATAGGAATGTTATTATCTTCTGCTGCTTGTATAATCAGTTTCAGTAGCTTATTATGAACAGCTGGAGCATAAGTCACGGAAGGGCCTAAACCAGATTGAACATCACCCAGTTTTTTCTTATTCATAAGAGGCGTATGGGTGTCGTGGGTAACGTCGGTGATAATGGCTACATGAGGTTTAATGGTATGCGCTATCATTTCCGCACCTCTTAATCCAATTTCCTCTTGAACGGAATTGACCACATATAGAGAAAAAGGTAGTTTTACATTATTTTCTTTCAATAATCGGGCAACTTCTGCAATGCAAAATCCACCGATACGATTATCCAGGGCACGCCCTACATAATAACGGTTATTTAGGATGCTCATCTCATCCTCGTAAGTGATTACACAACCTACATGAATACCCATTTCAAGAACTTCCTCCTTGTTTTTAGCACCTACATCAATGAAAATATTATCCAGCTTAGGGGATAGATTAGCTTCTTCTCCATGACGGGTATGTATGGCAGGCCAGCCAAAAACGCCTTTAACATAACCTTTTTCAGTATGGATATTTACTTTTTTAGAAGGAGCTATGATATGATCTGAGCCACCATTTCGTATTACTTGAAGGAAACCTTCAGGAGAAATATAGTTAACAAACCAGGAAATTTCATCTGCATGACCCTCAATCATAACTCTAAAATCGCTTCCTGGATTTATAACTCCGTAAGCAGTTCCGTAATTATCTATAAAAGATTCATCAACGAATGGCTCAATATATTTGAGCCATAACTTTTGACCCTCTGATTCAAAGCCTGTAGGAGATGCATTATTTAAATAATCTTTTAAAAATGCATTGGAGCTTTCTAAAATAATTGACATGATAAATAGGCAAAAAGGTGAACTAAAAAATGATTGGTAAAGGTAGGAAAATAAATTTTTAGTTTTGACTGTTTTGATTAAATGTATCACTCCATTTTTGTGGATTGTTTGACCAGTTTTCTAAAACTCCCGCTTCCTCTTCGGTTATATAGTTTAATTTTGTTGCTTCCATCAATAAAATCGAATAAGTACTTAATGTGATTAAGGGGCAATTTTCTTTAGCAAATGCGTCAGCAGCCTCAGGGAAACCATAACTAAAAAGCGCTAAAACGCCAACTACTTCCATTTTTGCCTCCCGGGCCGCTCTTACAGCTTGCAAACTACTCCCTCCGGTTGAAATTAAATCCTCTATCAGCAATATTCTGGCGCCTTCTTTAACCTCTCCTTCAATTTGATTTTGCCTCCCATGGGATTTAGGTTTTTCTCGTATATATAAAAAGGGTAAATCTAAAACATCGGCAACCAACATTCCATGGGGAATACCAGCAGTGGCAACGCCAGCTACCCGGTCAAATTCAGGAAATAATCTGGTAGCCTGCACTAAACTATTTTTTAAAAATGTTCTAACCTGGGGAAATGATAAACTTAACCTATTATCGCAATAAATAGGGGATCTAAGACCAGAGGCCCAGGTAAATGGTTTTTGAGAATCCAATTTTATTGCGTTTATTTGCAATAAATAGGTGGCAACCTTTGCCGCTGTTTCCGTTTCCATGTTCAATCAATTTTATGCAAACTTACAAAATCTATATTAACGATCGTCCATTGATTTTAGCAGAAGGAAATAATATCTTAGATTTTCCAGCCGTTCCGGATGCTCATTTACTAAGTCTTTATCAAGGAAATAAACGCTTTTTGTTGAATTACGTGGATGCACTGGAAAAAGGAGGTCGTTTTGACGCAATCACTCTCTTTTATCCTGATTTTGAAAAAATGAAAGCTGATTTTCAATCTCTTTTTATAATAATCGAAGCAGCTGGTGGCTGTGTATTCAATCAAAAAGCTCAATTACTGGTTATTTACAGAAGGAATAGTTGGGATTTGCCCAAGGGTAAAATTGATAAGGGGGAAACACCCGATATCGCAGCAATAAGAGAAGTACAGGAGGAAACAGGCATTTTAAATCTGTCTATCTCACACGAAATTACCCAGACCTGGCACACTTATAAGCAGAAAAATCGTATTTTAAAAAGAACTTTTTGGTATGATATGCATACCACAGATAGCCATTTGACGCCTCAATTGGAAGAAGATATTGAGGAAGCAAGATGGGTAGATTCTCAGGAATTTCTGAACGAAGAATTATATCCTAAATATGGTAATATCAGAGATTTGGTAGTGACTTGTTTAAATATGAGATAAATAGTGGTATTATATTATTTTTGTCTCTCAAAATGTGAATTATGGAAAATAGTGTGAATATAACCTTGGTTGACAGGGAAGGCGGCGAACATCTATTGGAAGGACCGTTGGATATGAATATGAATTTAATGGAGTTATGTAAAGCTTATGAACTACCAGTGCAAGGTACTTGCGGTGGTATGGCGCTTTGTTCAACCTGCCATGTGTATGTTTTGTCAGACAACGATCTTCCAACCATGGGGGAGGACGAAGAAAATATGTTGGATCAGGCCTTTTTTGTAAAAGATAACTCAAGGCTGGGGTGCCAACTTGCGTTAAAGCCTGCCTTGGAAGGGCTAAAAGTACAGTTGGCTCCCGAAGGAAATTAGGGTTGCTGTACAATCATGGGTAAAGTAGCTACTTTACTTTCCGAGGTGAAATACCAAAAATAGGTTCCTGGGATTAGTTTCTGGTTCAATTCCACCAAAAAGGGTTGGTCTAGTAGGTTGTCCCACTTGAATCTGCTTATTTCTTTACCTTCAGCGCTGACAAGTCGCCCATGCAAAGGGGTTCTTTTACTGAAGTTTGGTTGAATATAAAAAACACCTTCATTTGGATTCGGATAAATCTGAAGGGATCCCGCCGGCATTTCTAATTCCCGGTTTGTCGTGGCCGTCCCAGTAATGTTTATATAGCCTAAGGTAATGATTTGGCAACCCTCCTGGGTTGAAGCAGAAAAACTAATACCGTACTCACCAGGGGCTTTAAATTCATTTGTCGGATTTAATTCACCGCTTAAGTTACCATCACCAAAATTCCAGTTTACCTGGGTGCTGCCTACCGCAGTACCTTTAAAATTAATACTGGCTTTCCCATTTATTAATGGAAAGCTTCCTGAATTAGGTGTAAAATTTAGAACTACATTATTTGTACTGTTAATGATTTTTGTGCTGACAGGGGCTCTACCACAAGCAGAGGCATATTCTATAACCCATTTATAAAAATAAGGATAAATCTTAGGATTTGTATTATCGGAATAAACAAGGTCAACAATGCCCGGTACCCTGTAGGGAAAAGTTGAAAGGGTAGAGGTTATGGCCATTCCTTTTCCAAGAGATCGCTCTAATTTATAGCCATTTCCTGGTGTGACGGAAAAATTTAACACCACAATATTTTCTCCAATTCTTGGAAGATTAATCACTTTTTGCTGAATTTTTCCGTCAGGGGACCTTAATATAAAACC
>CAMDWC010000281.1 GCA_945878825.1 Haliscomenobacter hydrossis DSM 1100 | reverse complement strand
AATATGGCATAGACCAACGTTTTAAAGCTTACGCAGGAGGCTTGGGAATTTTGGCTGGTGATTATTTAAAAGGTGCTCACGATCACCAATATCCCATTATTGGTATTGGTATTCGTTGGAAACAAGGTTATACCGAACAAAAAATTGATGCCTCAGGAAATGCTTATGATAGTTATCATAATTACAAATATGACTTTTTAGAAGATACCGGCATTATTGTTTCCGTGGATATTAGAAAGGTAAAGGTTAACTGTAAAGTATGGAAGTTAACACAATTTGGAAATGCAGATTTATATTTATTAGATACGGATATCCCTGATAATCATGACTCATGGATTACAGGACAGCTTTACGGTTGGTTCGGTGAGGAGAGAATAGCCCAAGAAATTGTGCTTGGCATAGGGGGTATTAAAGCTATTAGAGCATTAGGCTTACCTATTGATATTTATCATTTTAACGAGGGTCATGCTTTATTTGCAGGTTTTGAACTGTTAAGAGAAAAAATGGAAGATGAAGGACTTACTTTTGAAAAAGCCGTTGAGGTGGTTAAAAAGGAAGTTGTTTTTACCACACACACTCCTATAGTGCAAGGCAATGAATCGCACCCAATAGATAAAATTATCTACATGGGAGCTAATCTTAACTTAACAAGAGCTCAATTAACCTTTCTAGGCGGCGGCGATCCGTTTAACATGACCATCGGTGCCCTCAGACTTTCAAAAATAGCCAATGGTGTAGCGCAATTACATGGCGAAACATCTAATAAAATGTGGGCTGAAGTTGATAAAAGAGCGGAAATTCTGGCTATCACCAATGCCATTCATCTACCTACCTGGGTTGACAATGCGATGATTCGTGCCGCAGAAGATGGTTCTGATCTTTGGGAGCCTCACCTACAAAATAAAAGGGCGCTCATTGATTTCATTGAAGCAAAGAATGGCGTTCGTCTCGATGAGGAAAAATTAATTATTGGTTTCTCCCGTCGTGCCGCACCCTATAAGAGGTCTGATTTTATATTTTCAGATTTGTCTATCGTAGAACCTTTATTACTTGAGAAAAAATTTCAGATAGTATTCTCGGGTAAAGCTCATCCACTGGATGATGTAGGCAAGTTAATCGTTAAAAATTTAGTGGCAATGTCCAGAAAATACCCAAAAGCAGTGGTTTTTCTTGAAAATTATGATATATCCATTGGAAGAATGCTTACCCGTGGTTCAGACATTTGGTTAAACAATCCAAGAAGACCTTTAGAAGCGAGTGGAACATCAGGAATGAAAGCAGCCATGAATGGTGTATTAAATCTAAGTATTTTAGATGGATGGTGGCCGGAAGCTTGTGTACATGGTGTAACTGGATGGCAGTTTGGTGACGGTTTTGAACATGAAGAAGAGGAGATTCAGGACGCGCACGATTTGAAAGCACTGTACAAAGTATTGTTGGAAGAAGTTATTCCGACCTACTATGAAAATAAGTCAGCATGGATGGACATGATGCGTGAAAGCATCTTACAAACCAAAGAACCTTTTGCTGTAAAAAGAATGTTAGAAGAGTATTATGAATTACTCTATAAATTTGAGGCTTAGATTTTACTTTCAAGCCTGAAAGGGGAGCCATTATGATAAAAAGGTTATACTGTAACAGTGTAACCTTTTTAAATAAGTGACCTCAAGGAATCAAATTGATTTTAAGGCTCTAAGCGTTCAATGAGCCTGGCGGAAATACGAAGAAAATCCATTTCCGTTATGATGCCTATTAATTCTCCATCAGTAACCACTGGAAGGCAGCCAATTTTCTTTTCGCGCATGATATGAAGCGCTTCTATGATTGATTTTCCAGGCTCAATAACGATCGGGGAACTAATCATGATATCTTCAACCGTTTGCTGTTTGTTTCCCTCTTTTATAGAAATACCTTTTTGGCTATAAAACCTAAGGAGCAATCTGGAAGTTATTAATCCACAAATATTACCCTTTTGATCTTCCACTGGCATATATCTGATCTTTCTCCAATCCATTAATTTTGCTACCAACTCAATGAGGTCATCTTTCGAGACAGTAAAAAGATCTGTTTGCATAAATTCCTCGACCCTCAAATTCCCCGGTCTATAATCCAGCAAATCTTTCAATTCCGGTAATTCCCAGGTATGGACAGGTTTACCCAAATTCTGATTTTCATAAATGGCGCTAGTCATTACAGTTACTGCCTCGTCCATACTTGTTTCTTTTTTCAGCTTGGTAAAAGCGCGAAGCTGCCATCTTGCACCATTCAAATTTAATTTTGCTCGTTGAGAAATAATATCCATATAAAAATCAATATCACCTGCATTTATCCCCTGAGCGGCAAGGCCTACTTTTGCCAAAGGTATAAGCTCTTCATTGACAAGATCGGTTACGGTAATTTTCTTATCTTTAAACCAGGTAAATTTCGAGTCAATTCCAAAACGAGCTGCTTTCTCAAAATTATCTCTTACATCCTCCCAGCTCATTTTTTTTCTGATATCTCCCCATTCTTTCGCACAGCCAACAACTGCGCCCAACCAAAGTGCCGCATTTGCTATTTCATCAACTACGGTAGGACCTGCGGGTAATACTCTGTTTTCTATTCGAAGATGAGGTTTTCCGGTATCACTAATACCATAACATGGTCTATTCCATCTGTAAACTGTAGAATTATGTATTTGCAACGCACTTAATTTGGGTATTTTTCCTTCCAGGACAGCTTCCATAGAATTTTCATACGTCTCAGGATAAATTAAAGACCTGAAGCGAGCAATGTCTTCCCGATAAATATCAAGAATGGAATTATGAACCCAATCGGAACCAAAATTAACTCTTGGACTTCTTTCCCGCATGTGTTCATTAGTAGTTCTTACGTCTAATGCCTGTTGAAAGAGCGCAATTCTGGATTCATGCCATAAACGACGACCGAAAACAATGGGAGAATTGGCCGAAATACCCAAAACAGGAGCAGTTAATGCTTGAGCTATGTTATAATAAGGGACAAAATTTTCCGGATCAACTTGCAAATGAACTTGAAAACTTGTATTTGCCGCTTCCAAAAGAGGGGTATGACTTCTAAGTAATAATTCATCAATGCCTTGAATTCTTAATTCAAAAGCTTGTCCCAATAATTGGGCACTTAGTGATTCCACCAATAATTTATACCTTTCCCGGGGTGTTAAATTATGAGACTCCAGATCATTTTTATGTAGTGTTGGTAAAATACCCGTAAGTAATATATCTGATTGAAATGGAGACAATGCCCTTTTAATAATGTCTAACTTATCTTTTGTTTCTACCTCCATATCCTTAAGGGCTGAGCCTGTAAAGATGCGTGGATCAAGATTTATTTCCAGATTAAATTTTGCCAATTCCGTATCTAACCAGGGCATATCTTTAAGTAAATCAATAATTTCCAACGCGATAGGCGCTGCCTTAAAAGATTTTTTTTGAATAATGCACATTTCTTGTTCAGCACCTATTCTGGTTACCCCTTTTTCAAAAATGGAATTATGTAACATATACTCCAATGCTTGCATATCCTGCAATAGATTGGAAACGAATTGTTGCCTGCCAGGTTCTCCTTTTGCTTTTTTGAATTTTTTCTCACCCATTATAAAAATATTATTCCCTAATATAACTAAATTTAAAAATCAGTACGCATTCAAAATCATAATTTTTAAATTATTATTGCGTTCATTTCAAATAAAACAAAGTATAGTGCGGATTTTTGTATTATTTTTTTGCTTACTAACCGTTTTTTCCTGTCGAAGTGACCGACGTTTGGTTTCCTTTTTTATGTACTACCCTAATATTCGGTTAAATATCCCCTCCGGTTTAAGTGGTATTTTACCCAGGGTGTATTCATTGGATCTGGTTCCATCAAACATAAAAAACTTTTTACCCGCAGGGCTTGATACCGCATTAATAACAAGAATAGAACCTGTTTCAGCGCGTCTGGTTACCTTGGACGAAAGCATCTCCTTTTATTGGCTAAGAGAATTGTCTATTAGAATATGCCAGGATAAATCGCTTACCTGCCAAACTGCGGAAGAAGTTTTTTATCAAAATGAACTAGCCTTAAGAAGACCAGCTTTAGAGATTGATTTATTTCCAACGCTCATCAACGCAAGAAAACATCTTGTAAAAAATTCGTTCAAACTAGAGGTCTGGTTTTATTTACAAGACATAACGCCAAGAGAAATTCCAGCCCGTTTAGAAATGGAATTCGCCGCTTACCAATAAGTTCGAATATGGACGGGTCACCTTTTTAGACCGTCTTCCTATTTGTTTTTTAACAAAAGGCTACTATCCCCGAAGCTCAAAAACCGAAATTTATTTTCCAAAGCGTACTTATAAATTTTTTTCCAATCCTCTCCTACCCAAGCTGCTATGAGGAACAACAGCGTACTTTTTGGCTGATGAAAATTTGTAATAATGCCAGAAATAACTTTAAAATGATAGCCGGGTACTATCATCAGTTTGGTTTCCCCCTCTAACCAACTCAGGTTATATTGTTCCATAAGTTGAATAATTTGCAAAAGAGCATCTTGTAGTGACAAACTTTTTTGGCTGAGGTAAGGCTCCCACTGCGAAACCGAAAGAAAAGCATCTGATTTTTCAGTTAGATTGTTACCATACCAATAAATGCTTTCGAGGCTTCTCAAAC
>CAMDWC010000280.1 GCA_945878825.1 Haliscomenobacter hydrossis DSM 1100 | reverse complement strand
AGACACAAATCTGGTATTGCCCTCCGTTTTCCTAGAATGGTTCGCTGGCGAAAAGATAAAGTTGTAGCTGAAGCCAATACCTTAGAAGATTTACAGCTTTTGTTGAAAAAGAGCAGATAAAACGCTTATATTCGTAACAAACCTATCTTCATGAGGCATTTTAAGCATTTTCTAACGCTGTCCTTTTTGCTCCTTTATTTATTTGTCCAGGCGCAATTTATCCCAAACAGATATTTTACCCAGGACATTGCCCATTATCAGTTTGCTCTTTCTTTGAATGATGATACGGACGAAATACAAGGTGAAGCCACTATTTTAGTTCGATTCAGGGCAGCATTAGATACGCTCACTCTTGATCTTTCTGATAGAATGAAGGTTACTGATATCAAAAACGACAAAGGAGTTACTTTGAAATTTATTCATCAAAATGATTTACTTAATATTGTACTGCCGCAAAAAGGAATAACGGGTGGCTCAATAACCCTTAAAATAAGTTATCGGGGCATTCCTGAAGACGGCCTGATAATTGGCACAAACAAATACGGCGACAGAACCTTTTTTGGCGATAACTGGCCAAACAGAGCGCATAAATGGCTCCCGAGTAATGATCATCCAAGGGATAAAGCCACCGTTGAATTTATTGTTACCGCCCCAGAACACTACCAGGTAGTTGGCAATGGGGAAAAAACTCAGGAATATCCTAATGGCTTAGGATTTAAAACGACCCATTGGAAGGAAAAAGTGCCGCTTCCTACCAAGGTTATGGTCATCGGCGTAGCAAAATTTGCCGTGGAACATTCCGGTCTCATACAGGGAATTCCATCGTCTATTTACGTTTTTCCTCAAAACCGAACGGAAGGTTTTTCAGACTTTAAACCATCTCTTATAGTTTTAGACTGGTTTTCCAGAAATATAGGCTCTTTTCCCTTTAGTAAATTGGCTCATGTGCAATCTAAAACCCGATGGGGCGGAATGGAAAATGCCGGCGCTATTTTCTATTTTGAAAATTCAGTCAATGGTAAAAATGAAAGAGAAAGTCTTATCGCTCATGAAACAGCCCATCAATGGTTTGGAAATTCTGCTTCAGAAGCCGATTGGCGTCATGTTTGGTTAAGTGAAGGTTTTGCCACTTATTGTACCGTACTTTATTTAGAGGATCGATACGGTGAAGAAAGGCGAACACAAGAATTATTATCTCAAAGAAAAACTATAATCTCTTATTTTGAAAAAATAAAAACACCCATAGTTGATCTGAATGTCAAGGATATAAATACCGTTTTGAGCACAAATACATATCAAAAGGCAGGTTGGGTGTTACACATGTTAAGGAATAAAACAGGGGATGAACTTTTTTGGAAAGGATTGAGAACCTATTATGCAAGATATAAATATAGCAATGCATTGACAGAGGAATTTCAGCGTGTTATGGAAGAAGTTAGCGGAATATCTCTCCAGGAATTTTTTAAACAGTGGTTCTACCAATCAGGTCATCCACAGCTAAAGTATGACTGGAAGTGGAATGAGAGCAAAAAAGAATTACAACTGTCTATCGCACAGCTTCAAGATGCTATGTTTTCATTTCCGTTGGAGGTTGCCCTTCTGGATGCACAAAAAAACGTAATAGAAACATTGACAATATCTGTTAGCGATAAAAACACCACCTTTTCAAGAAAAGTAAAGGAAAAACCGTCGTCTATTCAATTGGACCCCCGAACCCACTTATTATTTGAGATAAAATAAAATATCATGTTAGACATTCAGAAAAAACTTAGCCCCGCTTTTTATGCCATCCTAAGTTTACCATCCACTGCCATGGGCTTTGCTTTGTCTGTTCAGATTTCAGCTTTAAGCTGGATATTGAGCACTAAATACAATTTAGCCATTCATGAAATAGGACTGGTTTGGGCTGCTGGCCCCATTGCAGGTATTTTCGGACAAGTTATCGTTGGAATGATAAGTGATGAAATTTGGTTTTGGGGTGGAAGGAGGAGACCTTTTATACTCATTGGTGGAACATTGTCTGCGCTCATGCTATTAGCATTACCCTTTATAGGCGTTATTTCAACTAGTCTGGGATTTGAAAGCGTCGTTGGAATAGCTATTTTAATTGCCCTCACCCTCGATTTATCCATAAATATCAGTTTCAATCCGACCCGATCCATTATTGCCGATGTCACTCCTTCTGGTAATGAAAGGACAAAAGGTTACACCTGGATGCAAACTATTTCCGGTACTTTTGGCGTCGGTGCCTATGCTATTGGAGCCATTTGGGGAAATTATGCACTCATTTACGTTGGTGCCATTATTGTATTTGCCATTAGCTTTATCCCTATCTGGTTTATAAAAGAACCGGAAAAACTGAGTGAAAAAGAGGAGGTTTTAAGTGCAACGCCTGATAAAAACAAATGGATTTCAGCGTTATTTAGCATCAAGCCTCTTTGGGGATTTTTAGCTTATGCAGCATTGGGTATGTTTAAAAAACTAAGTGGCCAATCCCTATTGCCAGGTATTTTAGAATTGGCCTGCCTGTTATTAACCATATATGGAATTTTCCAGGTACTAAAACAACCCGAAAGCGAAGTAGCTAATCAACGAAGCAACGAAATAGGGTTTCAACGGATTCTGGCAGCTCATGCCTTCACGTGGATGGGTATTCAGACTATGTTTATTTATATGTTTGCATTTATCCAAAACAAGATGAATTTCCTTTCAGAAAATGATTTGGGTAAGGTTATTTCTCTTTCTTTTCTTCTTTTGAATGCCGTAGCAGCCATTCTTCCTGCCATTTTCCTACAGCCTTTGAGTGAAAAATGGGGAAAAGTTAAAATTCATTTACTAAGCATTACCACGATGTCTCTTGGGTATCTGGGCATTTATTTTTTGGGAAATTCCCCATTTAATCTCTATGTTATGATGTCTATTTTAGGCATCGGATGGGCCGCGACCGTTAGTTTACCTTTTGCTATTATGTCGCAAAAGGTGGAACAAGGAAAAATGGGTAAATATATGGGTCTTTTTAATCTCTCCGTTGTACTACCCCAGTTAGTCAGCAGCCTTATTATTGGAGCGTTTATTTCCCAGGCTGAAAATAAAGGAATAATCTTCTTAATCTGTGCAGCTTGCCTGGGAATTTCTGCCGTTTTATGGACTTCCGTAAAAGAACCAGGTAAATAAAAGAAACTTCTTAAAAATAGATTATAGAAAATTTATTTTCACTGAATTCATGTCACAAAGGAAACTTTAGGTTTGAATTTACTATTCAGTCATTAGATACATTTGCAAAATAATCATTAAAATTGATCCTAAACCTTAGGTACTCAAGAAAAACGATGCGTACCTTTCGATTGAATATTCCCATATTTTGTCGAAAAGTACGCATCGTTGAGGGTAAAACAGGCTATAATTAACCCGCTCCTAGGGCGGAAATAGCCACCATATTTACAATTTCCCTAGTAGAGCTACCTAATTGGAGTACATTCACCGGATGTTTCAAGCCCATCAAGATGGGTCCGATTTTTTCAATACCTGCTATTTCCTTCACCAGATTGTAGGCAATATTAGAAGCGGAGAGATTAGGGAAAATCAAAATATTTGCCCCATTTCCGTCGGCTAGGCTACAAAAAGGGTGATTATTTTTCAATAAATCCTGATGAAAAGGAAGATGCGCCTGCATTTCTCCATCTACAATCATTTCCGGATGTCGAGCTTTCAAAATCTGGACAGCGCGGCGCATTTTTTCAGGATCGTCCCCGTCGGCGGTGCCAAAATTTGAATAACTAAGCAAGGCCAGGCGAGGTTTAATATTAAACTTAGTGACCTGGTCGGCGGCTAATTCAGCAATTTCAACAATTTCCTCCACGGAAGGATTAAAATTTACGGTGGTATCTGCCAGAAAAAGCGGTCCGAATCTGCTCATAAGAATATACATCCCTGACACTTTTTTGATTCCTTCTTTTCGTCCAACTATTTGAAGAGCAGGCCTTACAGTTTCCGGATAATTTCTGGTCATTCCTCCAATCATTGCATCGGCGGCACCCAGTTCCACCATCATAGCACCATAATAATTTCGTCTTTTTATTAGATCATGAGCTTCCGATTTATTGGTACCCTTTCTTTGTCTTTTCTCAAACAAGCGATCTGCATATTCCAAAAGCAGATTTGCTTCGGACTCAGACTGAGGAATTTTTGGATCGATGATGATGGGGTTATTCAGATTGAGTTGATTTTCCAGAATAAGCTGATTAATCCTCTCCACATTTCCCAATAAAATAGGTTTAGCGATACCTTCTTCAATTACTTCTCTTGCAGCCTTGAGAACCATTGGATTTTCAGCATCCGCGAACACAATTCTTTTAGGATTTTGCCTTGCCTTATTTATAATAGCTCTTGTGAGGGTATTATCCAAGCCGAGGCGTTTTGAGAGCTGCATTTTATAAGCATCCCAATCGGTAATTGGAAATTTAGAAACGCCTGAATCCATGGCAGCTTTAGCGACGGCGGGAGCCACGGTAGTAAGCAAACGGGGATCGACAGGTTTTGGAATGATATAATTTTTCCCAAACACCATATTATCCTTTCCGTAAGCCAGATTAACTCTGTCAGGAACGGGTTCTTTTGCCAAAGCGGCGAGCGCCAAAACGGCAGCAAGTTTCATTTCCTCATTAATAACTTTCGA
>CAMDWC010000279.1 GCA_945878825.1 Haliscomenobacter hydrossis DSM 1100 | reverse complement strand
TCTTTAAGATCCTGAATAAAATCAGCTAAACCATAATCGGGCGTAGTCAGTTTATATTGCCTATCGAGTTCGGTTAACCACGATAAAGCTTCATCTACATCACCAGAAGTGTGCAACAATAATTCCTTGAACAACTTAAGCAATCGATTAAAGACGTTATTCTCTAAATCTTTATTTCCAACATCACCAAATTTCCACCCAATCATATAAACCGATTTATTATTACTTAATCACACAACAACTGGCGAGTTGCAAATAATCTGGTCTATCCGAAGACAAATTATGAATAAAGCTTTCCTTCAATTCCCCACTATCGATAACAAAAACGCCAGGCATTTGAAATCCATCTCCAATTTGAGCACTGGGAGCTTGCCCATTTTTAATACCTGCAGAAAAGCCTCTAATGAGAGATTGCAGACCAAAAAGCTGATTAAAATTTCCCTTTACCAATCCAAAAGCGGTATAATATCTACAATTTGGATCACTGACATGAATAACATTTAGCAATCCAAATTTATTAAAATTCTTCTCAGCTGTTTCAAAATCGGTCATGTGGACAAAAACAATTTTAAGCCCACCTGTTTCAATTTTGGACCTATTTTTTGAAATATCAACCAGCGCTTCCTTACAAAAAATACAACCAAAATGTCTTAAAAAAACCAATAAAACAGGATTTTCGAAAGTAAGATTCAACACAGAATCTCCATTATTGGTAACCATTTCGTTAAGCCATTCTTTTTTAAAGAGACCAAATTCCATTTAAAAAAACTTTATTAAATAAACAATAAATAGCGTAAAGGGTTCACGGCGAAAAACGTAATTGGCATGTACAAAAAAATCCATACCCCAATAATAAGAGGGATATGGATTTTTGTAATCATTTGAAAAAAAGCTTATTTTGATAATCCATCATAAACCTCCATAACTTGACGAACCTGATCGGCTGAATCATTAAGTAAAGCAATTTCAGCCTCATTTAATTTCAATTCTATAAGTTGTTCAATACCATTAGCTCCCAATTTAACGGGAACGCCAACAAAAACGCCATGTAGATTATACTCGCCGTTTAATAGTGCGCAACAAGGGTAAATTCTATTTTCATTTTTCAAAATACTTTCCACCATCTGAGCAGCTGCTGCACCAGGAGCATACCAAGCAGAAGTCCCCATCAACTTAACTAATTCACCGCCGCCAACTTTTGTTCTTTCAACGATAGCATCTAAAGATGCTTCATCAATTAACTCCGTCACAGGAATTCCACTTACGTTAGTATAACGAGGAAGCGGAACCATGGTATCACCATGACCACCCATGAGTACTGCCTGAATATCCTTTGGAGAAACATTAAGGGCTTCCGCTAAAAACGCTCTATAACGGGCAGTATCTAAAATTCCTGCCATACCAAAAACACGGGAAGAAGGTAATCCTGATGTTTTCCATGCAGCGTAAGTCATAACATCCAAAGGATTGGAAACAACAATAATGATAGGATTAGGTGAATACTTCATTATCTGTGCTGTTACAGAAGAAACGATATTAGCATTAGTACTAATAAGATCATCTCTTGACATACCCGGTTTTCTGGGAATACCAGCGGTAATTACGACAATATCTGAATCTGCAGTCTTCGCATAATCGTCTGTACCTGTAATTCTAGTGCTATAATAATCAACAGGCGCTTGCTGCCACATATCTAATGCTTTACCTTTAGCCATATCACCCTGGATATCAAGTAAAACGATTTCATTTACTAAATCTTTGTGCGCTAGAACATTCGCTACTGTGGCCCCCACATTTCCGGAGCCAATTACGGTAACCTTTCTCATGATAAATTTTTGTTTTGTTTGCTTGGAATTTGATATAAAAATACAAATATTTTAAAATTTAATTTATTTTTTTTGGATATGTTAAAATAAATCTTTTACTTTACCGGTGAGAGGTGAAAAATATACTTTAAAAGCAGTATTTTTTCCCAAGGCTTTTACATATCGTTTATATCAAGCTGTAAGGCATTATGCAAATACGCGTATTGTTCCTTTTAATTGCTTTTTTGTTGTCACATATCACCTATGGACAATCATTAAAGCCATGTAACACTGTAAAATGTGTTCATAATGAATGGGTTACACGTTTTCAACAACGTTTACCCATCGAATACTCTTTGCGTAGTTCTCTTACCCTATATTTCCCAATAAAAATTTTTATATCCAGCAAGGTGCATAGCCAATCCGGCACTATTTCTCCACAGAAATTAATGGACGAAATATGTCATCTTAATCAATTATACAAACAGGCAAATATATCCTTTTACTTAGAAAGTCAGCCAACCATATTGAGTTCAACTACTTATGAGGGTATAGAAACTGAGCTTGAATTAGGTCAGTTATTACAATCGTATAAATCAGCCAATGCCATACCTGTTTACATTGTAGAAAACGCACTAGACGCCTGTGGTTTTAACGTTATCCATCAAGGAATAAACAAAGGAATTGTTCTTTCCTCTGAATGTTACAAGGTAAAAGGAGCTTTACTAGCGCATGAAATAGGACATTTTTTAGGTTTACCTCATACTTTTCAAGGTTGGGAGGGTAAAGCTTTCGATTATACTTTGAAGGCTCCTGAAAATTGGGAAAATGTGAAAGTAGAAAGAGCTGATGGAAGCAATTGCCGAAGTGCCGGAGATGGATTTTGCGACACGGCACCAGATTATCTTAGTCTAAGATGGTCTTGTAGCGATAGCTCCAAAAGTCCCATTCCTTTGGTAGATCCCATGGGTAAAAGTTTCTTTTCTGACGGTTCACTAATCATGGGATATGCATTAGATCCTTGCCCTAATAGATTTAGTAAGGAGCAAATTATGACCATGAGAGCCTACGCAGATGAATTTTATCAGACCTTATTTAAAGGAGATTTACCTGTTAAAATCAATCAAACTATGCCCATTGTCAATGCACCAATGGAAAATAGTCAGGTAAATTTATCCAATGGGGTAACCTTCTCCTGGGAAAAAGTCCCCGGAACCTACAAATACATTATCGAGGTTTCTCCTATGCCCAATATGGCACTAGTTACATCCCGTTATGAAATATCATCAGATTCCCTGTCCTTTATGACGAAACAATTGATTACAGGACGGAAGTATTTTTGGCGATTAAGATCATTAAACCTTTATTCATTTTGCTCCACAGTATCTAAGATTTATTCATTTAGTACTGTAATAGCCACCTCCACAAAAGAAATGAAAGATAATGATAATTCGATTATTTTAAATAATCCAATATCATTATCTGAAGGATTATCATTGAATTTAACAGAAGAAAAATTCCCTATTCAATTAATACTCCTGAATAACTCAGGACAAACTATTTTCCAAAAAAATTACGCCCAAAACGTTGGTCATACCAATCTTTCCATTTCAGTGTCTGCCTTCCCCCCAGGGCAATACACATTAACTGTGCGCAGTGCACAGAAAACCCAAAGCCACAGTGTCGTTATTATGCCTTGATACCCGGTCCCCAAAGCGGTAATTCATGGGTATGATTTCTGACGCTGTAGGCCGTTGGGGTTTTAAAAAAGGAATCCCAAAACTCATAGCATTAAAGTCATTTAAGACCAAAACAAAAGGTTACGTCTTTACAGACTTACTCATAATATTAAAATAGAGGCTGTCTAAAAAGATAGCCTCTATTTTTTTTTCTATGGAAAATGGATGATTTTCTAAATTATGCCCGTTAGATATTACATTTTTTACGATAGGTTTTATGTATAAAATTCAACACTAACACCCTGTTTTGAATCAGGATTTACAGGATTTTGAGGATTATAGGGTATGACTGCGATTTAAACCTAATGTTTAATTGTAGATGTATGATTTTGAGCTAATAGTGACAAAGTCATACATCTACGCACTAATATAATTAATGTATCCAGGCTTTTTAGGTAACCTTAATAATAACAATTATAGCGTTAATTAATTCAAAATTATTTGTTTAATAATCAGTCCTTTACCATTTTCATCTTGCAATGAAAACAAATAAGTACCTTTAGGTTCAGATGATAAATCGAACTGATAATTACCTGTTCTAACATTGGTTACAGATCTAACTACCCTACCATGAATATCACTGATATTTAATATTCCTGTTTCCAATAAATTTGAAAATTTAACCGATAGATTTACTATGCCATCAGACGGATTAGGAAATAATTCCCAATCTATGTGAGTAATTTCCTTTGCATTTACCTCCATTTTTTCTGAAAATTCACCATTCAATTCATTAGATGGATTCATCAGGCCAGGTTTAGCAGCTTGTACTATTTCCATAGTTCTTGTGATACCATCTGCAGTAAAAGTTATAGTACCCTTTCTGGATATGCCATTATTTGCCAAAAAAGTAACTCTTATAGAACCGCTATTTTTTCCTGAGACACCTATTGGAATGAGCCAGTTTGCATTGGATGAAACTTTCCAAACAAGATTGGACGAAACGGAGGCTGTCAATGAACCCCCTGTTGCAGGTAAAGTACTTGAGGTAGGAGACACAATCATTTGGGCACCAATTGTATTTCTCAAAATAGATAATGTATTACTACCAGTATTGGATACTAAGATATCCGTTTTAGCATCCCCATCAATATCGGCTAAAAGTCCGGCATAAGGTTTTGTTCCCACCGTAAAATTTAA
>CAMDWC010000278.1 GCA_945878825.1 Haliscomenobacter hydrossis DSM 1100 | reverse complement strand
GTAAATTTAACAGTGAACGTTTTAGCAATAGAAAAGTCTATAGAATCTGTTAACAGAGGAGTTACCGAAATGGGGGTAATCCCTGCAGGGTACTGAAATTCTACTTTAAATCTTCTGCCGTCGTTACCGTCATCAGGCACAATGGCGTCCACTGTGTATTCTGCCTCACTTAATTTGGTAATAGTAGTTTGGGCATTCAGATCTTCTCCTTTGGTAGTGAGCACTTTAACCTTCTCTACGATATACTTGGAAAGATTGGTATCTATCACCTCCGCTGCTTCCTTTTTACAGGACATTTGAAATAGCATAAAAGAGATGGTTCCGATAAGGAGCAAACCCGGGCTTTTAATTTTCTTTGGTATTAAAAATGAATGGTACATGTTTTACTAATTTTAGAGTGATTAAACAAGTTTTTAGTTAGTTATAAACTACGATTAAGTAATCTTTCTTATCTCCATTTTCTGCTATGACAGAAAATCGATAGGGTTTGGACAGGTCTGTATTTCCCTTAAATGCGGGTACTATGATCGCTGAGGTAGGCACCACAATATTGACACGCATCAAGGAGAAAGAGGCATTTTGCAATGGCGGAATTTTAAATTGCAATTCACCTTTCACCTGATCATTAGCTATCGGTGGATAGATTTTTAATGGATCTTTTGAGTAAGCTAGGGAAATACTCAAGAGGGTATTATTGGTACTTTGCGGAAAGACCTGTTCCTTTTGGCAGCCAAAGAACAAACAAATGGCTACCACCATTATTCCCATAATATATTGTTTACCAGCCATTGGGTTGCGTTGTTATTTTAGAATTATTATTCAATTCATTGATAGGATAAGGAAACCTATCAAAACGATCAGGGTAAATTCGTGTATTGATATCAACGGCCACTCTTTCAAATACTAATTTTCCGTTGGCACGTTTCGTAATTTTAGCACCATGAAACTTTTTACCATGCAGAACAGAAGCGGCCATTTTCCAACGTCGCAAATCCCAGAACCTATGACCTTCTAAGGCCAGTTCGACCATACGTTCACGCACTAGTTCAGCCTTAATATCGGGTTTGAGGGTACTTACATCTTTTTGTAATGAACGGTTGCGTACTTTAAGAATCCATTGTTCTGCTTCCGACCTTTTATTGAGGTTTATGAATGCTTCCGCCAAAATAAGATAGACCTCGGCCAATCTTATTTCTATACAGTCCTGATCACTTTTTCTATACGCCAGATCAAAATTAAGATTAGATTCATCGCCTAGTTTTCTAAAATAGTAGCCAGTAACGGTCGTATTCGGGTACGGCGAACTATTGTAGGCAAGGAAACGATCTAAACCATTTCCAACGGAAGCATTTTCTCCTTCCCAGGTCTGAACAGTCCTTCCTTTCCAGGGCGCCCCATTATAGAGAATCGTCGAATAAAATCTACTTTCTCTTTGCAGGTATATCGTAGAATCAAAAGGAGAAGAAGGATTAAAATCAGCACCATTTTCCATAAAGAAGGCATCGACTAATTCCTGGGTAGGGCATAAACGGCCTCCTTTACCTTGAATATCACCACTTGGAGCTATGGTTTCATCCAAACCATGAAATAAACCATTGGTGTGTCTATATTTTTTCACCAAAATATGCTCTTTACTTTTTCTTCTTTTATCATTCAAAAAAATGTCAGCAAAATTTGTTTCCAGTTCAAAACCGCCTTCGTCGATTACTTTTTTTGCCGCATCTGCCGCTTTTTGCCATCTTTCGGCATAAAGCATGGCCCGGGCTTTCATGGCAAGCGCTGCCCATTTGGTTACTCTGCCATCACCCGTATTTATCGGCCATGAAGCAGGCAAATGGGCTGCGGCGAACTCAAAATCTGTTTCAATAAAATCCCAGCAATCCTTTTCACTATTTATTGCCATTTCCACAGGGTCATTAAGGGAACGCCTGATGATAAAAGGGCCGTGACTCCGGTAATTTAGAAAAAAGATATAAGCTCTAAAAAATCTAACTTCTGCCTCCATTCGCAAACGAACAGGTTCTGAAAATTTGGTATTATATTTTTGAAGATCATCCAGAAATTCAAGAATTCGTCGATTCCAGGCGTATGCATTGGCCCAGACACTGAAATGATTAGCCGCAACGGAAGTATAACCATCTTGTGTCATAATCAGATTGGCCGTACCCTCTCCGGGAGAATTGGACGAATATTTTGCCAAATCAGTCAAACCGTCTGACATGGTAGCATCACCGCCAATGGGCTTATTCCCGAATAAAAAATATTCGTTAAAAATCCGGTAAAAAGAATTGATATAAAGATTGACACTTTGTTCGTTTTCCCACACCGCAATTTCATTGTAACTATCTGTAGGAACAAAATCTATGGTATTGGAACAACTTACAAGAAATATCGATAAAACAATGATGTACTTTCCCATATCCTTTAAATTGAGATGTTAATACCAAAATTATATACTTTCTGCTGCGGATAAAAACCATTATTAACCGTAGGAGCCTCAGGATCAATATATTTTAGTTTGCTCAGCGTGAATAAATTGGTTCCACTAAAGAATATACTCATCTTTTTCTGCCCTGCATTTTTACTGGATTTGAGGTTAATAGAATATGAAACCTCTACCGTTTTCAACCTGATATAGGAAGCATCTCTTTTCCAAAAGTCAGTAGATAGATTATTATTAAAGGGTGTTATGGTAGTCAAACGGGGAAATTCTGTAAGGTCGCCCTCTTTTTGCCAGGTATTCTCCAATATGAAATAAGGCGTATTGGCTCCCCATTTAAAAGGTTGAGTAAAAAAAGTTCCATCAGAAAAACCAGCACCAAGATATTCCCCGGTAAGCATAAGATCGGTTCGGGTAGCCCCTTGAAAAAATGCGCTTACGGATAAATTCTTATAATTTGCACTCAGATTTAGTCCTAAGATAACTTCAGGAATGGGACTTCTACCTATCCAGGTTCGGTCGGCAAAATTAATAACTCCGTCACCATTCAGATCTTTATATCTGATGAATCCAGGTTTTATCTCATACGTGGTGAGGGCTGCCGTGGCTATTTCTTCTGCATTCTGAAACAGACCATCTGAAACCCACCCAAGAACGGAACCAAGGGGTCGGCCTGTTCTTCTTTGCCAGGGAGGAACATTTGGGCTTTCCCCTATTTCCAAAAATTTATTTCGTGAGAAGGTCACATTTCCAGAAACCTGATAACTAAAATCTTTTCTTACTTGCCTGCTGTGAGTAATAATGGCCTCAAAACCTCTGGCATCCATTTTACCCGCATTCACCACAGAAGGAAAATTACCTCCAACTGAGGGTGGAAAAATACCGGCTACACTTTGAAGAATATCAGACGTTACTTTGTAAAAAGCATCAAATTCAAAGAAAAACAGACCGTCTAAAATTTCTGCTTCAAAACCACCATTATAAGTCACCGTTTTTTCCCAGGTAATGTCATAACTTGGAACAGCTCCCGTCAAAAGATCGAGATAAGCGTTATCTCCGAAAATGACTTGTGGTTGATTTGACAGATTAAATTGCTTTAAGAATCGAAATCCACCGATATCATCATTCCCCAAAAGACCTGCCGATGCCCTAAGTTTTAATCTGGAGACGACAGGAAAAAGTTGTTGGAAAAAATTTTCCTTATCTAAGTTCCATCCTAAAGACACTGCGGGAAAAATACCCAGCCGATTACCTTTTGCGAATCTGGAGGACCAGTCAGCTCTTCCTGTAAATTCAGCCATGTACTTATCGTTGATAACATAACCAACCCTGGACACAATACCGCGTGTTCCCCTTTGACCCCTACTACCATACAAACTATTGGTAATATATTCCGTAGCGAAATTCAATTCGGGTAAAGCCGTTAGGGGCAAATCCTGACCACTTACACCAAAGGTAGAAGTTTTTGTACTCTGCTCCTCAAAAAGAACTAAGGCATTGAGTACACTTTTACCCCAGGTTTTTTGATAATCTGCCGATAATTGAGTGGTTATTCTGTGGTAATCATTAAATCCCTGTGATAATTCGTTTTTATTACTTGCAATATCCTTTGACATCAGACGGTCAAAATACACCAGCTCCCTTTTAGCATATTCCCAAGTAGCCAACCGTTGTGGGGTACGAAAATGTTTAGTCAATCCATTTTCGTAATCGTATGACAGATTAGCTTTTAAATTAAGTCCTGGAATAGCGGGTAATTTATAAATAAAACTCGCGGTACTTTGAAAAATTTTCCGTTTCTGGTTGTAGAATCCCGACTGATCTCTTGCCACTAAAGGGTTTCCCCATCCAAGAGGCGTGCCATCGGGCAAATTAGGAAGAGAGGTGGGTCTGGCCAAAATGGAATAGAAAATAACATTCTTATAATTATCAATGGTTATATCTTGAGAACCTGGTGATGTTCCCGGCTGTTTTCTCTCCTCTACCCTGCCTGCAATATTTAAAGCGACGCTAAAATTGGAATTCACCTCATATTCCACATTGGACCTAAGATTAATTCTGTCAAAAGATACCCCATTAATAATTCCATCCTGGTATAAACGCGCTACGTTATTAAAGAATTTTAACTTATTACTGCCCCCATTAATATTCAGATTTTGATATGATTGTGGAGCAAAAGGCTCAAAAATCAGTTTCGTCCATTCTGTGTTACCCAAAATACCGTCAGGGTCTCCATTCTGTATTT
>CAMDWC010000277.1 GCA_945878825.1 Haliscomenobacter hydrossis DSM 1100 | reverse complement strand
TTACCCCCTGCATTGGCGGAAGTAGATGTTATGGAAGATATGGAAGTAGTTGTCAGCGTTGGAAAAGCTGCACCTGACCAGGAGGGTATGCCTGTGGATGTTATAATTAAAGATTGACCTGGTAATCCAGGAGCAAGATTAACCCAAGTTGTTCCGTTCCAGTATTGTATGTTACCGGGAGTAGTTCCCAATGGGAAGTCTGTGACATTCAACTTTGTTGAAAATCTGCTTGTCAGGTTCAATAACGTAGTGTCTGTCTTTCCAGCGTAAAGTGCATAAGGCACACTCATTAGTTCCTGTGTTCCTAAAACAACATAGTTGCTTCCACCATTGAAATCAACTTCCAATTTGATAAAATGAGCCAAATTGCCCCAATTAATGCTGTTAAACACTCCAGAAACCAAGGTCCCCATTCCAATTTGTATGCTGATTAATCCTGAGGCATCCGTTGTTTTGGCATGTGTTTCACTAAAAACATTGCTTCCATTTGCACTTACCGCTAATAAACTGATCCGTACATTGACTGCCTTATTTGCGACAATCTCTCCTGAACTGTTCCTTAAAATAGACTGGAAATTAATTTTTTGCGGTGCCTGAGCAAAGGCAAAAAATGGAAAAAAAAGCATAATAATAATTTTTGCATTCATGTTATTTATATTTAATTCTTCGAGATTGCTTTAAAGGTAATTATTTTTATAAAAACAATTTTATTTATTCTACAACCTTTTGTTACAAAACTGTCTTACCCAATCTTCGATAGAAATTACGGGCGCAGCAGCTATTGGTTTGAATCACGGATTTAAGGGATTTCAGGATTTCACTGTTTAATCATAACGTCGTTGGTTTGGGTGGGAAGGTTGTTATTAGATGATGCTTTGTTATTTTAGCCTCCCGCCGATGCGTTACGCATCGGCGAAAAGAAGGGTGAAACGTAATCCCCTACGAATAACCATTGCGCCCAAAACAAAGACGTCCTCTGTAATCCTGAAAATCCTGAAAATCCTGATTCAAAACCGGGTGTTAGGGGTAAATTTATATTGAAACCTGATGAGATGAATGACCTAACGGCAACTAACGCCATTGTTTCGCAAATACGGAAATGTATCTGTATCATGGGAGGGCGAATGCAATTCGCCCCTACGATAACGTGATATCGAAATAAAATAGGTTTTACAGGTAAAATTTACCCCGAACATTTGGTTCTGAATCAGGATTTACAGGATTACCTGAATAACGAATGTCACAAAAAGGGTGTTATTTTCCTATCAACCAGTCAATGGCATTGATTTTCTTGATCCCATTATATGTGCCAGTGTCAAAGTCCATGGTGATTAACAATTTTTCATGGTGGTCTGAAATGCTATTCAATGGCGCAAGTTCCCGTGCCAAAGTAGTTGGATTTTGAACTGTTTGCGATACCTGAATGTATTGAGTGAAACCTTCCTTGGTCCTAACCACAAAATCAACCTCTAAGTTGTTGGTTTTTCCAATCCAAATTTGAAAGTTTCGGCGTTTTAGTTCAAGGTAAATAACATTTTCAAGGAGATGGCCGGCATCGCTTAGTAACTCTTTTCCCAACAATGCATGTCGAAAACCCAAATCTACGAGGTAGTATTTCTCTTGTGTTGCCAGGTGCTGTTTGCCTTTGATATCGTATCTCTTTACGCGGTAAAATAAGTATGATTCCACCAAAGAATCGATGTATTTGGAAACGGTTTTGTTGTCGATGGGCTTCTTGTTGGCCTTTAAAGTATTAGCGATATTCGCAGCTGATACATTTGATCCGATGGAGTCGATCAGGAAATTAACAACTTCCAGGTAGGATTCCTCAGAATAGATTGACCGTCGAGCAGAAATATCATTCCTAAAAATGGTATTAAAAACCATTTGCAGATAATCAAGGGTGAATTGGTTTCCATCGGCCGACAGTCGGACCGCCTCCGGAAAACCACCTGTTTCAATATACGCTGCAAAAGCCCTGTCTAAGTTATTGGATTTGCCGGTGAAGCTGATGTATTCAGCGAATGAAAATGGTAAGACATGGATTTCATATGCTCTGCCGGTGAGTAATGTGGCTAGTTCACTGGATAATAGGAATGCATTGGAGCCCGTAACGTATAAATCAATGTTCGGATGAACATAAAGACCCTCCAATAATTTCTCGAACTCTTTTACGTTCTGGACCTCATCAATAAAAACGTAGTTGGTGACATTGTTTTTGAGCTGCTCAACGATATAGTCGTAGACGTCTTTCCAACTTTTTTCTGCCAAAAATCGGAAGTCTGGCATGTCAATATTGATGGATATGATAGAAGCGGCTTCATTCTCGGTGCGCAATACATCTTGGAATTGCGACATTAATGTGGACTTGCCACTGCGTCGAACACCGGTAGCGACTTTAATTAAATTTTTGCCCTTGAGCACTTTGAGTACATCCAGGTAATGGCTTCTCAGAATCGTTTGCATAAATCAAAGATAGTTTAAATTCCTAAAACTTCCAAATAATCCAAAGTTTTAGGAATTTGAACCCTATTAATTATGCTTTTTAACTATTTTTTTTATTCTATTCACCCATTGCCAATGCGTCTTCCATTTAAAATACATACGAATGCGCCTGTCAAATTAATAACGAATGCCATTTGACCGGTCCTTAAAATCCAAGAAAATCCAAAAGGTTTTCTATATTTGTACTTTAAAATATCATGAAAATTTAAACCGCTACTTTAAATATATATGATTTTTAATACAAAAAAATGCTATATTTATCCGGGGAAGGAAAGTCTTTTTCTTTGGGGCGCTCGTCAAACAGGAAAAAGTACTTTATTAAAACAACTATTTCCTGACGCACTATTATTGCCAATACTACTTCAAGTATTGTTATAGTAGATGAAATTCAAAAAATACCCGAATTACTGGATGAAGTACATTGGCTTATAGAAAATCATCAAGTGAGGTTTATATTAAGTGGTTCAAGTCCAAGGAAAATACTCCGATCAAACGCTTTGCGAACTTTACCCTCTAATTCAATCCGAAATTCTGGAATTCAACTTGTTGAAAGCGCTTAATAATGGATTATTACCAAGGCACTATTTGGCTGAAAAACCAAAAAAATTAATTGAAGACTACATAGGAAGTTATCTAAGAGACGAGATTATTTCGGAAGCAAAAATCCGAAATATCAATGCCTTTAACCTGTTTTTAGAAGCGGTAGCTTTTTCTAATGGTGAAATAGTGAATTATACCAACATTGCATCTGAATGTAGTGTAAGCTCGGTCACCGTTAAGGAGTATTTTCAAATTTTGGAAGACACTTTAATTGGTCGTTTTGTCCCATCATTTCAGAAGAAACCTAAACGCAGGGTAATCTTAGCGCCAAAATTTTACTATTTTGATATTGGTATAGCTAACTTTTTACTTAAAAGAGGCAGTATAGAATTTGGAAGCGAAGCTTTCGGAAGTGCTTTTGAACATTTTATTTACCAAGAACTTTATGCCCATAGTAGTTATTCGGATCTTAATTATTCTATTTCCTATTGGCGAACCACCTCGCAAATTGAAGTAAAAGGAACAAATAATGTACAATCACGTCATTTAAAAGGATTGAAAAGTTTTTCGGAAGAGTATAAAGTAAAAAAATTAATTGTTGTAAGTAACGATCCAATGGAAAGAAGTATTGGAGATATTGCCGTTTTGCCATGGAATCAATTTTTAAAAAAATTATGGGCTGGAGAAATTATTTAAATGAACTATTGGAACAATAAAATTTGAACCAATCAAAAATCTGGCTTTCTTCTCCCCACATGGGTGAAACCGAACAAAACTGCACCCAAGAAGCCTTTGATACTCATTGGGTCGCGCCTTTTGGACCTAACGCAAGTGGTTTTGAGCAAGACTTAGTACAGTATTTGGGTAATGAGGTTCAGGTTGGTGCGCTAAGTTCAGGAACAGCTGCTATAAGTATTTTATGCGCTACATCAAGATATCAGGTGAGCAGTTTGCAGACAAGCTGGAACAAATAAGGTTAGGGAACCTAATCTTGAAAATCCTGATTCAAAATTATTTACAGGAAATATTCCCAGAAAACAAGCACCTCCCCAATCTCCGATGGAAATTACGGAACAGCAGCCATTGGTTTGAATCACGGATTTAGGGGATTTCAGGATTTCACTGTTTAACCATAACGTCGTTGGTTTGGGTGGGAAGGTTATTATTATATTGTGCTTTCATTTACAGGCTTTTCGCCGATGCGTAACGCATCGGCGAGAAGAAGGGTACAAGGTAATTCTCTACGAATGACCCTTACACCCATACCGAAGACGTCCTCTGTAATCCTCGAAATCCTGAAAACCCTGATTCAAAACCAGGTGACAGCGGGTGAATATTACATTGAAACCTGTCGGGGAGAAGACGCGAAGCATCGCGTCTCTACAGGGTATTCAGAAATCTGACGAGTTGGATGACCTGATGCTGGGTTCCATTATTTCGTAAGTAGGGAAATGTATCTGTATCACGGGAGGGCGTCTGCAATTCGCCCCCTACCCGAACACCAAATTGCCATATTTAGCATATTCATGAAAACTTTTGGCAATGGGACTCCAGGCCCATTTGACCATTTTGCCTGTGTCGTAATCTAACCGATAAAAATTACCTTTCCAGGTAGTTCCCTTTTCTGGTTTACCCTGAATCATAGGATTGAATATCTGATAAGGGAAAAATATTTCGGCATGCCA
>CAMDWC010000276.1 GCA_945878825.1 Haliscomenobacter hydrossis DSM 1100 | reverse complement strand
TTGAAATCTTCCCTGGAACGGGAGTGGGTTTATGCTTGTGATTGTACCCGCAAGGACTTGGTGGCTTCAGGTACTTATCCTGTTTATAATGGAAAATGCAGGGATTTAAAAAAATCATTCCATGAAAAATCAGCCTGGCGATGGCGAATAAAGGAAGATACTTCCATACATTGGGTAGATTTGTTCCAAGCGGATACCACCGTAAATTTATCCGAACAAATGGGTGATTTCGTGGTGAAACAAAAAAATGGTCTGCCCTCCTATCAATTAGGGAGTTACGTAGATGATCTGCATTTTAATATAACCCATATTATAAGAGGAGCTGACTTACTCACTTACACCGCCGCTCAATTATGTATGGCAACACACTGGAAATCAAATAATTTTCAACGCATCCATTTTGGACACCATCCTTTAATCACGGATAAAAATGGAAATAAATTATCGAAATCAGCTGGTTCTGAATCGTTGAAGTCATTAAGAGAAACCGGGAAAACCCCTGTAACAATAGTTGAAAGTGCTAGAAAAATATTAGGTTTGCCCGACGATAAAATAGAAACAACAGCAGAATTAGTACAACTATGTTTAGCCTATAAACCCTTTTTAAATGAATAAATCAGATGTTTTTAGAGAAATTGTAGCGCATCGAAGGTCAATCAGACAATTTTCAGCTGAGATTGAAGTAGATGACCACGTAATTTTATCCGCTTTAGAACTTGCCCAGTTAGCTCCTAATAGCAGCAATATGCAGCTTTGGGGATTTTACTGGATAAAATCAGCCGAATTAAGGCAACAGATGCTACCACTATGTATGGGTCAATCAGCTGCCAGGACAGCAAAACATCTGGTTGTATTTGTTACCCGACAAGGACTTTGGAAAGAAAGAGCTTCCTGGAATTATGATAACATAAAAAAATCTATTGTTGGTGAACCGTCTAAATTAAATTTGAGAGGATTAAGCTATTATAAGAAATTAATGCCTCTTTTATATCGTCATGATCCTTTTGGATTTATGACTATTCTTCGAAAAATCATTGTTTTTTACAAAGCATTCAACAAACCATTTATGCGTATTGAAGGACATGATGATCAAAGGGTTATGCTTCACAAGTCGTGTGCATTGGCAGCGCAGACCTTCATGTTTGCGATAGCTTCAGAGGGATTTGATACCTGTCCTATGGAAGGATTTGATTCTAAACGTGTTAAAAATCTCCTTGCTTTACCTAAAGATGCTGAAATTACGATGATTATTGCTGTTGGAAAAGGAACAGAAAAGGGTATTTATGGAGAAAGAACCCGTGTTCCCTCAGAACAGGTCGTTTTTATTCGATAACCCTAAATCCAATATTTAAAAAGCAATTCGGAAAAAGAGAATAAAGAAAAATGTTTATATTGGATAATTGTTTTTAAAAAACACCTGGAATGAAAACACCCAATCCTTATTTGTTACCTTTAATGCTCATAACAACGCTCTTTTTTTTATGGGGTTTTGCACATAATTTAAATCCTATTCTCATACCGCATTTGAAAAAGGCCTGTGAACTGAGCGATTTCCAGTCTGCCTTGATAGACAGTGCTTTTTTTATGGCCTATTTTTTAGTTGCCTTACCGGCAGGTTTTGCCATGAAAAAATGGGGATATAAAAATGGCATTCTTCTGGGATTATGTTTGTTTGCGCTGGGTGCTTTTTTATTCATACCCGCCGCTAATACCCGTCTTTTTCCTTTTTTCCTGCTGGCTTTATTTATTATTGCCAGTGGTTTAACCTTCCTGGAAACCGCTGCGAATCCTTATGTGACCGTTTTGGGTGATCCCAATACCGCCACGCAACGTCTGAATTTATCCCAAAGTTTTAACGGTTTAGCTGCCACTTTAGCACCAGCTGCAGGTGGACTGTTTATTCTAAGTGGCACTGATTTATCTACCGAGGCCACGCAAAATATGACACCAGAAGCATTAAACGAGTTATTAAACTTGGAGGCAGCCGCGGTAAAAATCCCTTATCTCCTCATCGGTATCGTTGTTTTAGCTGTCGCTGTATTGATATACTTCAGTAAATTACCCGAGATAAAAGAAGAGGAAACACCCTTTAGCAAAAGTTCTGGAAAATCAATCTGGCGTCATTCCCATTTGACGCAAGGGGTTATTACACAATTCTTTTATGTGGGGGCTCAGGTATGTGTTTCCAGCTTTTTCATACGTTATGCTGGTTCCGCAGCAGGCATGGCAGAAAAAACAGCCGCATTTTATTTGGCCATAGCCCTGTTTGGATTTATGATAGGTCGTTTCGTGGGCACTTTTCTTATGCAATATATCTCCCCTACCCGATTGTTAACCGTTTATGCTGTCGTTTGCATGGCACTATTAGCTGCCGTGGTTGGCTTTGGAGGAATTTTTTCTATTTATGCCCTCGTCGGCGTAGAATTTTTCATGTCCATCATGTTCCCAACCATTTTCTCCTTAAGTGTGAAATCTTTAGGAGAAGATACAAAACTCGGCTCTTCCCTGGTTATCATGTCCATCGTTGGCGGCGCTTTATTCCCTTTAATCATGGGTAAAATGTCCGACCAGGCTGGTATTCAAATAGCTTATATCGTTCCATTAATATGTTTCCTCATGGTCGCCTGGTTTGGTTGGCGGGGACATATTGTTAAACAATCATAAAAGTCATTTTCTAAAATGAATCATAACTTAAGCAGGATGCACCTGCAAATTCACCCAAAAGATAATATTTGGGTAGCACTTAGGAATTTATCTAAAGGGCAAACCTTTCAGGAAGGCAATGAAAGTGTAACGCTCATCATGGATATAGAAGCAAAACATAAGTTTACTACAACCCCTATTCCCAAAAATGAGGACATTATTTTTTATGGCGTTCTGGTAGGTAAGGCTTTAAAGGACATTGAGAAAGGGGAAAAGATTACGACGGAAAATTGTATTCATGAATCGGAACCCTATTCGATGGAACGGAGAAGAAAATATCATTTTCAGCCGCCCGATATATCCAAATGGCAAAATAGGACCTTTGAGGGTTATGTGAGATCCGATGGTCAGGTGGGTACCCGAAATTACTGGTTGGTCATACCACTGGTTTTTTGTGAAAACCGAAATATTCAGGTGATGAAAGAGGCCTTTGACAAAGAACTGGGATTTGGTCAACCTGAAAAATACAGGCCTTTAGTACGGAATCTTTTGCAGGCTTTTCAAACTGGCGCTGATATTGAACCTCTTGAAGTAGCTGCTCCCTGGCAAGAACATGGACCTGCTTTCCCAAATCCACATTTCCCACAAGTGGATGGCGTTAAGTTTTTAACCCACGAAATGGGCTGTGGAGGCACAAACCAGGATTGTCAGGCTTTAGCTGCCGTTTTTGCCGGATTTTGCATCAATCCTAATGTCGCCGGCATTACTATCCTTAGTCTTGGATGTCAAAAGACTAGTTTTGACGACGTTAAAGACGAAATACAACGTAGAACGAATACTTTTGACAAGCCTATTCTCTATTTTAATCAGCAAAGCTATGGTACGGAACAAGCGATGATGTCGGCCGCCATTAAAGAGACTTTTAAAGGGTTGATTGACATTAATAAGCTTAAAAGAACCGCAGTTTCTATCCAAAAGTTAAATGTTGGACTAAAATGTGGTGGATCTGATGGATTTTCAGGTATTTCCGCTAATCCTGCCCTCGGTGCTTTATCTGATATTTTAACCACCGTCGGCGCCACCACTTTGCTCGCAGAATTTCCAGAACTCTGTGGTGTTGAACAGGAATTGATAGATCGCTGTGAAGCTGTCGAAGATGCGGAAAAATTCATTTCTCTCATGTCAGGTTATGCGAAGCAAGCGGAAGCCATCGGTGCTGGCTTTGATATGAATCCGAGTAAAGGTAATATTCGCGACGGACTGATTACCGATGCCATCAAATCGGCCGGAGCTGCAAAGAAGGGCGGAAATGCCTATATCCAGGGAGTATTAGATTATACGGAACAACCTGAACATTCGGGATTACATCTATTATGTACGCCAGGAAATGATGTATTAGCCACCACAGGTTTGGCTGCTTCGGGTGCAAATGTCATTTTGTTTACCACTGGTTTAGGCACCCCTACGGGAAATGCGATTTCTCCCACTGTAAAGATTTCCACCCATACGGCATTAATGGACAGGATGCCAGATATCATCGATTTCAATTCAGGGAAAATTATTTCTGGTGAAGAATCAATCGATGAAAATGGGGAAGCTTTACTTGAGTATATCATCAAACTTGCTTCAGGTGAAACAAGAACACACGCGGAACGTCTGGGGCAAGACGATTTCATACCCTGGCGTAGAGGAATAAATCTGTAATAACAACTAAATATGCAGTTTTTAAAGGATAAAAAATCAATTATAACCGGTGCTGGAAGTGGTATTGGAAAAGCTATCGCGCTACTTTTTGCCGAAAAAGGGTCTCACGTTATTTTGTTAGACAGAGACGAAGAAGGGGGAAATTCAGTAGCGAATGACATCATAGCCGCAGGAGGAAAAGCTACCTTTTTTGCCTGTGATGTTAGCAAACAAAAGGAAATAATAGATTTGTTTAATCAATTAGCCCCCTTTGATATATTGGTAAATAATGCAGGGATAGCTCATATTGGAAATGCCGTCAGCACGACAGAAGAAGATTTCGACAGGGTGATATCTGTGAATATCAAAGGCGTTTATAATTGTTTGCATGCCGCTATTCCCATTTTTTTGAA
>CAMDWC010000275.1 GCA_945878825.1 Haliscomenobacter hydrossis DSM 1100 | reverse complement strand
GCTGGCCCGGAGGAAAGGGAAAAGGGAAGGGTTCTCCTCAGGATTGGAATAAATTATTGACAGAATACCAATTTTCCGAGGAGGATGCCTTAGGCTTTTTAGATAATCCAATGGACAATTTACAGGGATTAGCTGCCTGTAAAATACCTATTCTGCATAGTGTCAGTTTAAAGGATAGCATAGTTCCTTATCTTGAAAATACCTTTCCATTGGTTCAGCGATATATAAATCTGGGTGGACCTGCAACCATTATGCCTATGACAAAAGGCAAACAGAACCTTGAAGGACATCATTTCCCTATTGAAAATCCGGAAAGAATAGCCCAGTTTATTAAGTTTCATACTTTGCAAAAAGGATCACCCTTACCTCCCTCTGATTTTCATGTTCTACGATCAGATTTTCAGTATAGCTTTTTAAAATTTAAAAATGAAAAAAAAGGAGTCGTTGCTTTTATGGGCGGATCCATCACAGAAAGTGACGGTTGGCGAAATAAAGTCTGCCAATATTTAAAAGAAAAATTTCCTGAAACAGCTTTCGAATTTGTAAATGCGGGTATTGCTTCAACGGGTTCAACACCAGGTGCTTTCCGACTCTCATCGGAGGTTCTGGCAAAGGGTGAAATTGATTTGTTATTTGAAGAAGCAGCGGTAAATGACAGGACAAATGGGTTTGATAGCCTGGCACAAATCAGGGGAATGGAAGGTATCGTCAGACAAGCAAAACGATCTAATCCTAAAATGGATATTGTACTGATGCATTTTGTCGATCCGGAAAAATTAAAAGATTATCAACAAGGGGTGACTCCCTCTGAAATACAAAATCATGAGCGTGTTGCTGAACATTATCAAGTAAATAGTATTCATCTGGCGAAAGAGGTATATGAACGGATTAAAAATAAGGAGTTTACCTGGGCAGATGATTTTAAAGATTTACATCCTTCTCCATTCGGACAGGAGGTCTATTTCCAATCCATTAAGACCTTTTTAAATAATGCTTTTAATCCTTTATCAAAAAATGATGTAAATACAACATATACTTTACCCAATATATTAAATGATGGAAGTTATGATAAGGCAAGGTATCTTTCAATTAAAAATGCTGAAATAAAAAGTGATTTTATGTCGGTTGATTCCTGGAAACCAAAGGATGGTGCAGGTACCCGAAAACAATATGTAAATATTCCTGCGTTGATAGGAGAGAAACCCGATGCAGCTTTCCATTTAGAATTTACGGGACATACGATAGGAATTTGTGTGGCATCTGGGCCTGATGCGGGTATCATTTCTTATAGTATCGATGGTAAACCATTTAAAAAACTAGATTTATTCACAGTATGGAGTGAAAATCTTCATCTGCCCTGGTATTTGATGTTAGGTCAATCATTGAATGAAAAAAAACATATACTGAGGGTACGTATTTTGTCTGAAAAAAATCAAAAGAGCAAGGGAAATGCCTGTCGGATCCTGCACTTTTTAGTGAATGACGGTGGATAAAAAAATTCCTTTAAAAAGGAACCAGGGTATTTAATCTTAATCAGCCAATGACTCTTCTCATTAACTGCATCTGCGGTTTACTAGCATTTATTATCGTACCTTCCCTAAAATAACTAAACAATGATTATTGCAAATCCTATTTATGATGTAGTGTTTAAAAGGTTGATGGAGAATGATAAATTAATTGAGGAACTTAGAAATAAATTAAAAAATTGTATTAAAATATGATCGTTTTTATTCAACAACTGAAAGACCGGAATGAAACCCTATTCTATTATGGTTTACTATGCCTTGTGCTATCCGTTATTTTTATTATTCTTACAAAAGTTACCAATACACAAGTTTATAATGTAAATGCGTGGTATAAACCAGTCAAATTTGCGTTTTCAACCTTTTTATTTGCCTGGGCTATGGCATGGTATTGCCATTATTTGCCGAATTTCAATATTAAGGTATTCAATTGGGCAGTCATCATTTTATTGGGTTTTGAAATATTCTATATTGCATTTCAAGCAAGTAAAGGAGAACTTTCCCACTACAATGTAAGCTCGCCAGTTTATGCATTTTTGTATTCAATGATGGCACTGGCAGCATCGTTAGTTACACTTTATACCGCTTATGTTGGACTATTATTTTTCATACACTCCTTTCCAGACCTACCAGATTACTATATTTGGGCTATACGTTTGGGAATAATTATTTTCGTTATTTTTTCATTTGAGGGTTTTGCCATGGGTTCAAGATTAAACCATAGTGTAGGTGCATTAAACGACAACTCAAATTTGTTCCTAATTGGTTGGAGCAAAACCGTTGGCGATTTAAGGGTTTCACATTTTATTGGAATGCATGCCTTACAAATATTGCCAATAGTTTCATATTACGGGTTAAAAAGCACAAAATTGACCATTGGACTGTCCGTTATTTATGGGTTATTGGCTTTGCTGACACTCATTCAAGCGCTTCAAGGAAGACCGTTTATCAAGACAAATATTTCCCAAATCGAAAGGATGAATAAAGGGTAATGACATTTATAGACTACTTTAGGCGAAATGGCTAGCTTTGAGCAGACAATTATTAACATTGGCAAAATTTCAATATCAAATGGTCAGGTTTAACTTATATACATCAATTTGCTCTTTGCTTTTAGCGTTGACCTTTTTGACTTCCTGTAATGGACAAACTAAAACAGAAGCGCAAAATGACCTAAGTGCGGAACCAAAATCAACTTCGTTCGTACAACCGAAACTTATAAAAACCCAAGGTTCATCAGAAGCGGATAATGTTCGGTGTGGACTGCAAGATAAACAGGGTAATCTCTGGTTTGGAACTACAGGCGAAGGAGTTTATCGCTATGACGGAAAAAAATTTACTCAATTTACAATAAAGGACGGACTACTGAGTAATTGTGTCTGGTCGATGTTAGAGGACAATTCAGGGAATATTTGGTTTGGCACAGTGGAGGGAATTTGTCGTTATGATGGTAAAAGTATCATCTCTATGACCATTCCTTTTTTTATCAGACCTGTTGTAAGTGACCATTATTATACCAAGAGTTCCAAAAAAAATACCGTGTGGAGTATGTTGCAAGATAAAAGCGGAATAATTTGGTTTGGTACTGGTGATGGCGTTTATTGTTATAACGGAAATAATTTTACTCGTTTCTTAGACAATGATGGAGTCATAAATAAAGATAGTTTGCATCTCAAAATGATTGATTGCATTTTGGAAGATAAAAATGGGGATATTTGGTTTGCATCAGGAATGCCACCCGGTGGAGAAGGTGTTTGTCGTTATGACGGTAAGTCCATAACTAGTTCAAAGCCCAATGGAGATGGTTGGATTCGTTATATAAAAGAAGATAAAAAGGGAAACCTGTGGTTTGGAGGCAGAAACCATGGCAACTTTGTTTATGATGGAAAAACCTTTACCAACCATAGTGAAAAGTTTGGCATTGGCAATCCCATTTTTGTTGACAAGAAAGGAAATATTTGGTTCAATGGAGATGAAAAAGTTTCAACAGTGGAAAGTGTTGGGGGAATTTGGTGTTATGATGGACAATCATTAAAAAACTATAATACCAGTAGCGGTATGAGCAAATATTTTGTTTGGTTTATGCTTGAAGATAAAAATGAAAACATTTGGATCGGAACGAGAAATACAGGCTTATACCAATTTGATGGAAAATCGTTTACCAATTTTTCGGAATAATTAAACTTAGACAGACACAAACAATGAACTAAAATATGAATTTTTCAAAATTAGTACCCAGTGTGTTCTATATTGATATTTCAGATGGGCTAAAATTATTTGTTGATTGCCTGCAATTTTCAATGGAACATCAAGATTTAGTTGCATCCCAACCTTATTGTGTATTAAAAAAAAACGGAATAAGGATTATGGTTTTTCAAGACGAGCAATTAGCGAAAGAACATTATCCTGAGCTAAGGCTTGAAACGGATAATATTGAAGAAGGCGAAGGCGAAATAGAAAATGAAAGAGAGCCTGATTTTAGAAGGATGGAAAGAATACGTTTCCCAAAGTTTGTTATTGATAACTACCCAAATAATAACTTTTTAATTTGGGAGAAATTAATAGGAGGTGATCAGAGAGTGCATATCTTAAATGAAGAAAAGCATTACTTGGTAGTTTTAACAAGAAGAAACGACTACTTGATGCTTTGCACCGCATTTTATATAGAACAAGAGCATACAGTAAGAAAGAAAATTAAAGAATATGAAGCCTATAAAAAAACCAAAACCGCTTAAGGTTGCTAAACGGTTTCTAAACTCCTTTAACACTTACAGCCTTTCGACTTGGTTCCTGATCTTTTTTAAAGGTACAAATATTTATATCAATTTTCAATTTGTGTTGAGAATTATTTGGTTGAAAGGATATTTTTTAGTCAAATGACTATATTCTTCATTATGATAGGTGGTCCCTCTGGGCCTTTTAGGTCAGATTAGTCAGTGAGCTATCTGTGTTAGATAAAAATTGTGTGTTCGTTTATTCTTTACTTTTTTAAAAAAATAGGGATTAATTTTTAGCTTTTCAAAATTTCATGTTCTACGATAAATTTCCAGGTTCTAAACCAGCTCTTAATAGGGCTTTTTAGGGCCATTTACTACGCTTATCCTCCATTTGGCTACGGTTAATAAGTTGTGTTTTTTTGTCATTTTAATGTTTTACCTCGCATTTGTTCTCGATAAAACGTAAAAATCTAACATCATGTATCTAAGAATTATATTATTTATTTT
>CAMDWC010000274.1 GCA_945878825.1 Haliscomenobacter hydrossis DSM 1100 | reverse complement strand
GCACTTCCTCCTGATAGGTATTCCACTCTCCACAAGCAGGACATTTTCCAGTCCACTTAGGCGATTGTGCTCCACAGGAACTACAAATAAATACTTTTCTAACCTTTGACAATCTCATTTATTTAGTTGGGCCTCGCATAAGGTAAAATTTTCTTAAATTCTGTAGTAAAATAAGTATCTAAACCTATTACGCCAGCCGTTTTTTGACCAATAATATCGATACTTCCATTGGGGAAGATACCATTTTCAGGAACATAAATCTCTACTACTTTCCCGACAATCAATATATTACCATTACAAGCTAACTTTTGTTCCTCCTCTAGTTCCAATCCTATTCGAATGGTGGCCTCCTCCACGTAAGGGGCAATGTGCGATGCTGAAAAATAGGGTGTTAATTCTGTTTTTTCAAATTCTGATACGCCCCAGGGGTAATCAGCAGAGGCTTGATGGCTGGGATCGATATAAGCTTCTGGAACCAGATTTATAGTGAATTTTTTGCGTTCAATGATATTATGATAAGTGTGCCTGGGCACAGTAAGTGGCCTTATAAAAAATCCTAATCTTGCCGGTTGTGCTCCAATATGAACCAATGAGTTAAATAATCCCAGATTGGTTCTGTTTCTCCCGTCAATCGTCCCAACTAAGAAAGGTTGTTTATATCCCGATAATGAATTTATCAGGTTCATTCTGTAAAATCTGTCCATGCCAGCCAGTTGTTCTGGCGTAATTAGGTGTGGTTGGTTCATATTTTCAAATATAGATCAGTTGATAAACTAATTTGAGTGGTCTTTAATATATGCTTCACAGTGTTTTTCCCACTCAGTCAATAAAAGGGAAGCCTTAGGGCCTGGGTTTCCTTGACCCACCATCATCCCATCCACATTAACCACAGGAAGAACTCCTTTAGTCGATGAAGTTATGAATATCTCAGATGCTTTGTCCAGAAAATTTAATGGCACCTCTATTTCGTTGACCTTACAATTTTTCGAAGCTATGGTAAGAATGTGTTTTCTGGTTATTCCTTTGAGTATCTTTTGAGCAGGGGTAAAAATTTCATCATTAACCACAAAAAAAACATTTGCCCTAACCGTTTCTCTGTAAAACTGACCGTCATGATATAAAATTTCACCGGCACCCGCATTTTTCATCTCTTGTTGAAGTTTTATCCCTGTTAAATAATTAATGGATTTTACTTCAGGAAGTTCCCGTTGAAATAAATGGGTGATTAATTTTACGCCTGTTTCATAGTCTTTTTGGGGTACCCATGAAATCGGATGTTGTAAAATCAGGTAATTTGGCGTCGATGGCGTATATCCGTCTGCAGAATACCCCCCGGTTAGTAACAATCTTATGCCAGCATCAGTAGTATTATTTGCCTCTATCAATGCATAAATTTGTCGGGCCATTTCTTCTTTCGTGACAGGAATGGTAAGCCCTAAAATTTGAGCAGATCCGTAAAACCTATCAAGATAATCATCGAGGAACATGACGGTTTTTTGTCGAACCAAAAAGTAGTCAAAAATACCGTATCCTCTTAAAATACTCAAATCGCTTACAGACAGCTTTACTTCTGAGGAGACAGTTATCTGACCATTAAAATTATAATAAGCTGACATATCTTCAACGTTTACAGGATGAGTTAGCAAATCAAATATACTAGGTATTGTCTTTATAGAATCTATAAAAAGAAACATATAAAATAAAAAAGTGTTGCCGCAATGCGACAACACGATTAAACTTATTTAAATGGGCAATTTTTGATTAATTACATTCGGAGAAGCCACAACTTTTGCAAATTAAGCAACCCTCCTTAAAGATTAGACCGTTAGGGTCAGCACATTCAGGACATTCTGCTTCTGAAGCAATGGTTCCGTCTGGGATAAATGCTTTTAAGGATCTTATGAGGCCATTTTTCCATGTGTTGATGTAAGATTGTTCCACGGTGAGACCAGAAATTAAATCTACTACGTTTAATAAGGGCATACCGTGTCTTAGGACGCCAGATATAAGTTTGGCATAGTTCCAGAATTCTTTGTTGAAAGAGCGGGACAAGCCTTCAATCGTAATTTTATAGCCGTCTTTGTCCGTGAACTGGAAATCATACCTGCTTTGTCCTTTGTCATCTTTTGCCTTGATTACCCAACCCTGGGTAACGTAATCGGGGAATTTAAAGATATCAACGGCAGCACCGGTAAAAATTTCGTAAGGCCTGTTGTGTAAAAGACCAATGACAGCCATCCACGGTTCGTTATTGTTCATAAATCGAACTACTTTTGCATCTAATGTAGTTGGTCTTTTCGGAGAGGAAGTTTCAGGAAAAGAAGAAGTAGGGAGTTCTGATGAATTATCTTTTTTATCGGAAATAAGGACACCTGAACGAGAACCGTCACGGTAAATGGTACAACCCTTACAACCTTCCTCCCATGCAGTCTGATAAATCTGGCGCACCATCTCCACTGAAGTCTCTTCCGGTACATTTACAGTCACTGAAATGGAGTGATCTACCCATTTTTGAATAGCACCCTGCATTTTTACCTTTTGAACCCAGTCTACATCATTGGCCGTTCCCTTAAAATAAGGACTCGTGGCAATTATTTTGTCTAATTCTTCGGCGGGTAATTTTTTTACTTTGGCTACATCGTAACCATTTATTTGCAACCAATCTAAAAATTTATGATGGAAAACGTGGAATTCTTCCCAATGATCGCCCACTTCGTCTATAAAGTTAACTTCTACCTCCGGGTCATTAGGATTAACCTTACGCCTTCTGGTGTAGGAAATCATGAATACAGGTTCTATTCCCGAGGTGGTCTGGGTCATCAAACTGGTAGTGCCCGTTGGAGCAATGGTCAATAATGCAATATTGCGTCGGCCATGAACGAGCATTTCCTCGTATAAAGTTGGATCAGCTTCGCGCAAACGCTGGATAAATGGGTTGTTTTGTTCCCTTTCGGCGTCAAATACCGGAAAACTTCCTCTGTCTCTCGCAAGATGAACAGAACTTCTATAAGCATTAATTGCCAGTGTTTTGTGAACTTCAACAGATTTGGCCGTACCTTCATCTGAGCCATATCGCAAGCCGAGTGCAGCCAGCATATCACCTTCTGCGGTGATGCCCACACCGGTTCTTCGTCCGTTGATACATGTTTTTCTAACCTTTTCCCAAAGGTTTTTTTCAACCGATTTCATTATGCTATCTTCCGGATCGCGTTCCACCTTGGCAAGAATACCATCGATTTTCTCAATTTCCAAATCGATGATATCATCCATTAATCTCTGGGCAATCTGCACGTGTTTTGCAAAAAGATCAAAGTCAAAGGAAGATTCAGGGGTGAAAGGATTCTTTACATAATGATATAAATTGACGGCAAGCAAACGACAGCTATCGTAAGGGCAAAGAGGAATTTCACCGCAAGGGTTCGTCGAAACGGTTTTGTAGCCTAAATCTGCATAACAATCGGCGACGGATTCCCTGATGATAGTGTCCCAGAACAGCACGCCAGGTTCAGCAGATTTCCAGGCGTTATATATAATTTTGTCCCAAATTTTTATTGCATCTACCTCCTTGGTGAAGGTTGGATTTTTACTATCTATTGGATATTGTTGTACATATTTTTTTCCTGAAATAACGGCACGCATAAATTTATCGTCAATCCTGACGGATACATTCGCGCCGGTAACTTTCCCCTGTTCCAATTTAGCATCTATAAAATCTTCAGCATCAGGGTGTTTACTTGAAACGGATAACATTAAAGCACCACGGCGTCCATCCTGAGCAACTTCTCGGGTTGAATTGGAATACCTTTCCATAAAAGGAACTATGCCTGTAGAAGTTAAGGCAGAATTCATGACTGGACTTCCCTTTGGACGAATATGCGATAAATCATGTCCAACGCCTCCTCTTCTTTTCATTAATTGAACCTGCTCCTCGTCGGTTCTGATAATACCGCCGTAGGAATCTGCTCCGGTACCAATGACGAAACAATTACTTAGGGAAGAAACCTGAAAATGATTCCCAATGCCCGCCATGGGGCTTCCCTGAGGGATGATATATTTGAAATCGGCAAGTAAATCATATATTTCAGACTCAGTTAGTGAGTTGGTATATTTAGCTTCAATTCTTGCCAATTCTTTGGCAATCCTTCTGTGCATATCATCAGGAGATTTTTCGTAAATCTTTCCAAATGAATCTTTTAAGGCATACTTGTTTACCCACACACTGGCAGCAAGCGTGTCACCCTTAAAGTAATCTGTAGCAGTGGCCAGTGCCTCTTCATGAGCGTACGTTTTTTGAAGGTTCTGTTCCGATTTTTTCAACATTAATGAAGTTCCCATAGATCTTTTAATTTCAAATAATACAAAAAATAATAATAAAATAGATTCCGACCAGATGTCGGTTAAGTAAAGTTTCTCTTTTCTAGGAGTGGGAGTAGTTAGTTATTAATAAACTTTCTAATTTGAACGCAAGTTAAACTACCTATTTGAATTGTACAAATTTTGACGTCAACGTAATTTGAACAGGCTGTGGATAACTTTATAAAACGTGAATTTATCAAAGAATAATAAAGTATAAATAAAGATAATATATATTGATTATCACTTACTTGTATAAAATAAAAAAATAATTTGTTTTGTTAGTAAATAATTTGAAACAAAATGTTGTTGTGGAAAACATGTGTATTTTCCACAACAATATGTTGGTAACTCTAGTTTTCCCTATTATTCAACAGTTCTACCACGGTGGCAGTTATAT
>CAMDWC010000273.1 GCA_945878825.1 Haliscomenobacter hydrossis DSM 1100 | reverse complement strand
ATATAACAAACTGAGCCTCACCCGTTTGAAAATCTACACTCACCTCTTCCAGTCCCTTTTTTTCAAGAAAACGAGTGATCCCCACTGCACATTGAGCACAATCCATCCCTTCAATTTTCAGTTCAATGCATTTTGACTCCACCGTGCTGTATTTTTCGATAAAACAAAACAATCTATTTAATGGTTGACCCCATTATTACTTTAAAAATAGTAAAAGTGGCGGTCAAATCCATTATATTTGAGCACATAAGTAGTCATCATGGAAAAAATATTAGTTGCCAACCGGGGAGAAATTGCTCTACGAATTATAAAAACCATTAAAAAATTAGGTAAAAAGGCGGTGGCCGTTTACTCGGAAGCAGACATAAACAGTTTACATGTCAAAAATGCAGATGAAGCTTATTGCATTGGACCGGCTTCTTCGGCTTCTTCCTATTTAAGGGGAGATATCATTATAGAAACAGCCCTAAAGGCGGGGGTGGATGGCATACATCCTGGTTACGGATTTTTGAGTGAAAATGCTGCTTTTGCTTCTCAGGTCGCGAAAGCAGGCATTATATTTATTGGACCAACGGCAGAAAGTATCGATTTGATGGGAAACAAAATTGCTGCCAGAGAGACGGTAAGAAAGCAGGGAGTTCCGCTGGTTCCCGGAAATAAAAATACCTTAACATCCATTGATCAGGCCAGAATCATTGCTGCTGAAATTGGTTTTCCCATTTTAATAAAAGCGGCTGCAGGCGGCGGAGGCAAAGGAATGCGGAAGGTGATGTTTATGGAAGAGCTTGAAAGCCAGATGGAAAGAGCTCAAAGTGAGGCATTAGCTTCTTTTGGTGACGATGCCGTTTTTGTTGAAAAATACGTAAGTTCTCCCCGTCATATTGAGTTTCAGATTATGGCTGATCATCATGGAAATGTTGTTCACCTTTTTGAAAGAGAGTGCAGTATTCAAAGAAGGCATCAAAAACTAATTGAGGAAGCTCCGAGTGTAGTCTTATCGGAAAAATTGCGGGAAGAGATGGGAAATGCGGCGGTGCAAGTAGCAAAAAGTTGCCAATACCGTGGCGCAGGTACCGTAGAGTTTATTGTGGATGAAAATCTACAGTTTTATTTTTTAGAAATGAATACCAGGTTACAAGTGGAACACCCCGTGACTGAACTCATTACTGGTCTCGATTTGGTGGCTTTACAAATCGCTGTGGCAGAGGGAGAAAAGCTGCCATTTACCCAGGAGGAATTATCTATAAAAGGGCATGCCGTTGAATTGCGGATTTGTGCTGAAGATCCATTTAATCAATTTTTACCGTGTACGGGTGTCCTGAAAACCTATCGCCCGCCTGTGATGGAAAACGTGCGGCTCGATGATGCATTTATAGCTGGTATGGAGGTTTCTATCTTTTATGACCCTCTCATTGGCAAATTAATAGCCTTTGGTGATAACCGGAATGCCGCCATAAGAAATCTTTTGGAAGCCATTAAGCGATTTGATATAACTGGTATAGAGACTACCCTACCCTTTGGAAAGTTTGTTTGCGAACACCCAAAATTTATTTCAGGTGAATTTGATACCCACTTTATTGAAAAATATTTTACCCCGGAACAAATTAATGAAACCTACGCGGAGGACGCATTATTGGCAAGCAAAATAGCGTTGAACTTATTTTTACAAGATAAAGAAAAGGTAAAATTTATGGGTACTTAATATCCCTAATCATCACCGGAGTGCCCCAATTTACCAGAGAAAAAATATTTTCGTCCACGGCAAATGAGACCACAACTTCTATGTTACCCTTAGAGATCCAGGCATCGTCAAGGTTCAACGGTAGCCATTGATTCCCATTTTTATCGGTCATTCCCCAAAAACCACCTTCGAAATCGTAGTAACTGAGATGAACCGAAACCTTATTATATACTTTTTTTGCCATATCCTTTTACACTAAAGCATTTGACGAATTAAAAAGCAATTGTCTGATATCCTTTATTTCTGACAATAAAGCATTTAACGTCATATTTTCATTTTGGATATTTCTGGTAACTTTTAGCCTCACCTCCCAAAATTCAAGTATTTCAGATAACTTTATGGGTGTACTCTTTTCTTCTTTATTGCCCAAACAAAGGTTTACGACGCCTTTAGAGAGTGAATTCAGATCAATTTTATGAATCAGGATATTATTTTTAGTAACAACCACATAAAATTTATCATTTGAAATAGATTTAACGCCCGACGCTGGATCTAATTTTTCAGCAATGAGGACATCACCGGGTAAAAAAGCGGGATAGCCACTATCCATTTGCACTTCAAAAGCGCGGAGGTTATGACCCTTCAGATGAGCACCCGGAAGTTTAAAACATTCCAAAGAAGCTAAGAAATGGTTATTTCTTCTTTCCGCGGCATATTTTTTTCCTATTATTTGAGGAACAAAATAGATAACACCGGCATCAACTAAAGCATCGGCAGAACTTTTAGCTGGAAGCCATTCCTCTGGATGAGAAAAATGACTACCTTTTCCAGTTAACAGAAAGACCGGATTCATTTCGTATTTTTCTACCCCCTTTCTTAAGAGTTCGAGGGTAACATCTCTTCTACCCTTAAGTATTTCGCTAAGCGACTGAGGAAGGTAATCCAAAGACAGGGCAAATTGCCGGCTTGAACGTACCTTTCTTAGCCGTTTAAGTTCATCATGACAAAAGATGAACCTGTCTGTGACCATTGTATTCATGTAGTTTTCTCGTTTTCCTACACAAATATAACTTATTTGTAAACTATTTAATGCTATTATTCAACATAATTTACATTAAATTTTATTTACATGTAATTTAATTCAACTATTAGCAGCTGCTGAAATAATTTGAAGAAAATCATTGGCTTGCAAGCTTGCTCCCCCTACCAGACCGCCATCTACATCGGGCATAGAAAACAAAGTGGCAGCATTAGAAGCATTTACACTTCCTCCGTAAAGAATGATTAATTTTTCAGCGACGGCCGCACCATATTTTTGTTCGAAGAAATGGCGAATAACTGCATGCATTTCCTGAGCTTGTTCAGCACTTGCGGTACGCCCCGTTCCAATAGCCCAGATAGGTTCGTAGGCAAATACCACCTTCGCTACTTCCTCCGCACTTAGATGAAAAATACTTTCTTCTAATTGATTGGTAACGAATTCATTTTGTTTATTTTCCTCTCTGACTGACAGTGGCTCACCGCAACAAAATATAGGCGTTAAACCATGACTCAGTACCTTAAAAACTTTTTCACTCAAAAATTTATTAGATTCATTAAAGTATTCTCTGCGTTCGGAATGACCGAGAACCACCTGATTGATATCCATACTTTTTAGCATAGCGGCAGAAATTTCACCAGTAAAAGCACCTTTATCCTCAGAATGGCAATTTTGAGCAGCCAGCTGAATCAAACCATTTTTATTCACAATAGATTTGAGTGCATCCAAATATACGGCAGGCACACATAAGGTAACAGACGTACCATTCAACCCTGGTAAATTGGCTACCAGATTATTGGTCAATTCGAGCGCGGAGGAATAATCCAGATTCATTTTCCAGTTTCCTGCTACCCATTTATTTCTTTTTACCATGTGAAAATTATTTTTCTGCGAAGGTAATAGGGAAAGCATATAAATCCAAAACAAATCTAATTTTGCAAAAACAAAATCGATGCAATGGAATTTGGAAAAGTAGAGAATCTGTCTGACATTTTATGGAATTTACCTCCAAAACCAAATATAGGGATCGTTAAAAATTCAAAACCTATGCATTTTCATATTGGAACCACTGGATGGGCTGAAAAGGAATGGGTGGGAAGTATTTATCCTAAAGGAACAAAACCTGCTGATTATCTAGGCCAATATGCAAAGGTTTTTGACTCCATAGAATTAAATACTACGCATTACCAGATACCTGATCATTTAAAAATAGAACGATGGTATGATAAAAGTGCGCCTGATTTCAAATTTTGCCCAAAGTTACCCAGAGCCATTAGCCACCATAAAGGATTGGGTAATGGGACTGACAATGTGCTTTTATTTTGTGAATCTATTTCAGGCTTAAAAGAAAAGCTAGGCCCCTGTTTTCTTCAACTTCCCCCCTATTTTAGTCCTGATAACCTGGACATTTTAGAGACATTTTTTCAGACTTGGCCAAAAGAAATCGCTTTACATCTTGAATTTCGCCATGAAGACTGGTTTTTACCCCCCGCAATGGATAAACTAAGCGAACTGTTAATACATCATCAAAAAGGGATGGTCATGACCGACGTTGCAGGAAGAAGAGATGTGTTGACTATTGGGGCTACTACAGACATTGTATTTGTCCGATTTGTTGGAAATTCAGGACATCCAAGCGATGGGAAAAGATTAAAACAGTGGGTAAATACCTTGAGCGATTGGGTTGATGCAGGCATTCAGGAAATATATTTTTTCCTTCATCAACCGAAAGCGAAAGCTATTCTTCCTATGTACGAGTATATTAAGGGACTTCAAACAGCCAAAGGGAATTTTCGAAATATGCGAGAGCTAAAGCCAGATACTGAAGAACCTGAAACGGGGCAATTAAAATTATTTTAATGATAAAATAACATAAAAGCACCATAGTTTAGGTGGCATACGTTTATATTAGCAAAAAATACAGCGGTGAATACACATCAATTCAAACCAATTCAGGAATTACTGGAAACCGAATCGGGGATACCTTTCATACATAGAGACCTAAGTTGGTTGAGTTTTAATTATCGGGTTTTACAAGAGGCCATGGAT
>CAMDWC010000272.1 GCA_945878825.1 Haliscomenobacter hydrossis DSM 1100 | reverse complement strand
ACATCAATTTGCTCTTTGCTTTTAGCGTTGACCTTTTTGACTTCCTGTAATGGACAAACTAAAACAGAAGCGCAAAATGACCTAAGTGCGGAACCAAAATCAACTTCGTTCGTACAACCGAAACTTATATAACTAATTCTTTAACTTCGCTGGTGTTGAAAGTGCCTTCGTACACGAACACAATACTCCCGATAAAATGAGTACCCCTGTTTTCGGCTTCTACCGAAATGATGTCGTGTAAAAGTTCTTTGCACTCAGCTATAGTCCAGTCGTAATTGCGTTGATATACAGGTATTACAAACTGCACATTGGGTGTTTGTAAAAAATTACTTATCTGAAGTTCGTTCGCTTTCATTTCTTATGGTTCATTGACAAAATTTTCTTCATATTCCTTCCGACTCAATACCGTATCATAAAGTCCAATGGCTTGCCCCGCATGTTTATTTATGCCTATATATTCCAAACTGGCATCCTCGTACCGTTTAAATCCGAAAACGGCTTGATTCATGTGGGCAGGATTGAATAAACCCAGGCTTACCAATAATTCAAAGTCTTTTACGGAAAGGCCTGTTACTTTTTTGAAAAGTCCCGGTTCCAATTGGGTGATCACATCTTTTAAACTTCGCTCTCTGTAGTCCGTCAAATACATAAATACAGGTATTCGCGTGGCAAATTTGATGAGCTTTTCCTGGATTTGCTTCCTCAAACTCTTGAATTCCTTCTCGTCGTCTGTCAGTTCCTGCTTCTCCTTTTTGGACATTTCCCGGTCGTTTGCCTCTTTCTTGGCTTTCTTTACGGCTTCTGATTTATTAATGATCGTTTCAATATCCTGATTCAAATTTCGGAATCCTTCAATGTTCATCAAGGCTTTCATGGCTTCCTGATTTGCCATCAGGCGGGCTAGGGTGTTGTTGTCCACATTGACCAGCAAGGCGCTTTCCCAACGTCTTGCCAGTAGGGTAGCAGTGGTACCGCTCATCGCCATATCCAGAATACCTGCGGCATCCACTTGTTTCATCGAACTTCCGTCATAAGCTAAAACGGGTAGGAAGTTGATGAATTCTTCAACATTTTTCTCCGGATTTGTTTCGTTCACATTTAATCGGCAAGCATAATCTGCTATTTGTCGCAGTGCCCTATTGGGCGCAAAATCAAACACATAACATTCCTCTTTCAATATTTCTTCCTTATTAGGTGATTTGCTGTCCGGATTTTTTATCACCCAGGGCGTCTGTACCCGAAAGGCTGCCTGAAAATAGGTTTCCGGACTGGAGGAATTACGCAGCATAAAAATACCCGTCCATGGTTTTACAGAGACGCCCGTAGTCAATTTGCCACAAGAAAGGGTTATGGTCTTCGATGCCAGCGGATTGTCCGTCATTGCTTGCATCACGGGTGGTAAAGCCATCACCCCAAGACCTGCCTGATTACCCGCAGCAACCACAATGGTGTAGTCGTGGTAAAACTTATTTTGCCGTTGTTTTATCAAATTGGACATGGCATGACAAGAGGCAACGGACGGGAGAAACCAAAAGGTATGGTTTAAGACATTCAATAAAGGGGCATGTGAAAATGGAAGAGGTGGTTTTTTAGTGCCTAATTTCAGATTATCCGTTGTCGTTTCTCCAAATGATCCGCGAATAAGATCTAACCATTTTTGTACCTCATCTTCATACTTAAACTTTGCGTTTGCGCCTTCTCCGTCCGCCGAGAAAAATATGTTCAAATCAAAGCCATCAAATTCTCCTTGCATAGCAATCTGAGAAATGGCATCAGGCATCTGGTAAGTCATCATGACCATTCGGGGAAGGGAGGCATAAGGATTTGGCCCGTTGTCCTCTTTCCATTCGTCTTTTGCCTTTTGTTCATCGGAATAAGTCCAGTTAAAAATCTGATCTTCAATGAATTCTCCTGAAGCGATGGCCCGGAATGGCGTACCTGACAAATACAGATAATGACTGGTTGTAATGGGCATAGTACCCTCGTCGAAATATTCTAATCCCTCTCCCTCTCCAAACTCCATCTCTCTTTTTCCTTCAGCTTCAAACAGTTCTTTGGCGCTTTCCCTCCACGCGCCATAGTGGTATTCATCAAAAATGACACAGTCCCAATGCGTGGCATGCACCCATTCATTTTTAGTTTTTATGCCTCCCGTGCTGGTGTTTTTACCTAGATAATCTTGAAATGAGCCAAAACAAACGATTGGTTTTTTAGGATCAGCTTGCTCAAACGTCAATCCATTTCGGGCTATAAATTGCCATCCTTCAAAATCGACGTGGGTCATCAAGTCTTCATCCCAGGCATTTTGCACGGCAGGTTTGAAGGTGAGAACCAATATTTTTGTCCATTGCATTTTTTTTGCCAATTGATAACTGGCAAAGGTTTTGCCGAAACGCATTTTTGCATTCCAAAGAAAATTGGGCGTCCTGTCGGTATTTTCCAGTTTAAAGCTATTGAAATATTCGATCGTCTTATGAACGGCAGCATGTTGTTCGGGGCGCATACCGAAAGTAAGGGTCCGATTGGCTTCCGTGCGTTCACCTGTTTTGACCTCCCGAATGGCTTTTTGCAAATCTTTCAACGTGCATTTGAACCATTCGCCATCCGGATTGGCAAAGCCTTGTTTTCTTAAAAGCCGGTGAATATCGTGGTCTGTAAAGGAACTTCCGTCGTTCCTCATGGCGGACTCCTCAAATACAATGGTATATTTCAATCCAGAGGTTCTCAGTTGTTCCGATACCCTGCTAAAAGCATCTCTTGAGGTAAAACCAATTTTTATTTGCCCTATATGTGTTGAAACCCCTACCAATTCGTACGCATAAATGGTCGGATTGGAAGTAGGGCGGGGTGGAAAAAATTCTTTTTTACTCATCCTTTTTCAATTTTTTTACCTGCTTTTCGGCTTGCTCAATGCTGGCGATGAACTGCTTTTCTACTTCCGATAATTCATTGGCAAATTTGTTCTTGTAGCTTTCGTATTCTGTCAATGCTTTCTGTTGGGCTATTTCTGCTGAGATGGTACCTGCATGAGTCAGTACGTCTTGCATGCTCATCTTTATGAAACCATCCAGCACAGCTATCCAGTCTTTCATGTGCATGGGTTTGCGTTGCATGGCGTTGATTTCTGCAATGTCCAGATAGGCAGAAATCAGTCGGTTCAGCACGGCCAATTCTTCTTCTGACAAATAGTTTTTGGCCACCCCGATTTCCTGTTTGGTGGGCATTTTACCTTTAAATGCTTTAAGTCCCATGAAAGGCAGCTGGGCGTTGGCATGCTGAAAGATAAGCTCGGCTGCAGTGTGTCCATGCGTCGCCCAATGTAACTTATTTTGGACCGTTTGAAAGAATTGTTGGGTGATACTTGCCCGTGCATCATAATCTACGCTGGTGGAATAGATTTCCAGTACCTTCCGGTAAAAGACCTTTTCAGACGAACGAATGTCTCTGATGCGGTCGAGCAATTCGTCAAAGTACCCCCCGCCCTTTTTTAACAGATCATCGTTCATGGTAAATCCTTTAATTAGGTACTCCCTCAAACGTTCAGTAGCCCATATTCGGAACTGAGTACCCCGCAAGGATTTTACCCTATAGCCAACCGAGATAATCACATCGAGGTTGTAGCCTTTAGTGCGGTAGTTTTTACCATCGGCGGCAGTTGTCAAGTATTCCTTGACAACTGAATTTTCGTCCAATTCTCCTTCTTCAAAGATGTTTTTGATATGAAGGCTAATGTTTTGTTTGGTCGTTTGAAACAGCTCTACCATATCGGCCTGGGTGAGCCAAACAGTGTTGTCTGTGAGTTGCACTTGTATTTTGGTGCTGCCGTCTTTCGTTTGGTAAATCAGTAGGTTTGAAGATTCTGTCATCGTGTTATCTTATTAGATCTTAAGCAAACGCTTATGCGTAGGAACGCCTATCATCTCATAAGCATTAATGGTGGAACTGGTGGACGGCAGGGGTGGAAAAAATTCTTTTTTACTCATCCTTTTTGGCTTTTTCTATGTCTAATACCCCTTTTGCATTGGATGTACTCACTACCTTTTTTCCTGTTTTTGACTCCAGTTCTTTGAGGGCTACCCGGGCTACATTACCACCTTGTTGCGCCACATTTTTACTTTCTTCAAAATCTTTAGGTTCCACGGCTGCCGAAATATCTTTGGTAGATGCTTCAGCCAACATATTCAATATCAGTTCCGTATTGGTCATATTATCACGAAGATTTTCTTTTTTCAAGCCTTTAAAAACCTTGTATTCTTTGGTGGTTTTACCTGCCCAGGCCTTAGTTATAATATCAGTTAAAGTGGCAAATTGCTGCCCTTCTTTTAATCCCCGGCTTTTCCATTCGTCTGTTAGTTCCTTGCGTATTTCAATACTTTTTAGCCGTTGGTTAATCCAGCTTTCTGTATAGCCTAGTTTTACATATTGTTCCAGGGCTCTGTCAATACTCAGCTCAGGGTCTTGCATTTCGTCCAATCGTTCGGCAGCTACTTGTGCCAGCCAAAGTTTGAAAGGCTCTGCTTTGGGGGAAGGAATGGATTGAATAAGCCTGAATAATTGCTCAGTATCAGCTACATCGGTCATACGCATTTTGCCGTCTTCAGCTTCCATTTTCAACTGTCCGATTTTTTCGGACAGTTCACTTCCTTCTTTTTTTAGTTTGGATTTCAGGTCGCTCCAATATTTTCTGGGTCTATCTGTACCAGTTAGAATTTCAATGACATCAGTAATTGACATAAACCATTTCTCTTGCTCACTATCCCAATGGGTACGTACTTGCTT
>CAMDWC010000271.1 GCA_945878825.1 Haliscomenobacter hydrossis DSM 1100 | reverse complement strand
GAAGCGTAATAAACATATCGAATGGGAATATCTTGCGGTATATTATTTCTAATTTTCGACGCAGACTGTATGGCCTTTTGGTAATGAGCTCCTTCCATTTCCAAACCGATAGCATGCCAGGAGGAATGCAGGAAATAGCTTAGAATATCCTTATTTTGCAAAGAAGTTCCGAGAACAGTAACCATAGGACCGTAATAAACGCCCAGATTATTCCCCTCAAAATCGGCTGGAGAAAGGTCATTGTCCACTGGATAATTATCGGCGGTGCCTTCAAACACGTGCGCGGTAGGAATCATAATATCTCCTTTTTCCCCTTTCAGAATCCCTGCTTTCCCAATCACAGAGACAGAGGCAAACGATAAATTTTGGGAGGTAGTATCTTCTCCCCATGGTCTGAAAAGTTCATCAAAAGTTTCATAGGCTTGCTCACCAAAAGCATAATCCATGACCAGGAGGAGAGGTTTTTCTTTATCAATCAATGGATTTGACCTAATTTTTTGCAAATCTATCAACTGGACAGGAATATTTGTTCCCGAGATATCTTCTATTGGATGCAGGCCATTTTCTAAGGCGTAATCATGGACAGCCCTTCTTAAATGACCATTTTCCTCCATACTCAATATTTTTGCCATTTCCTCCATAGAGGTTTCCTCTGAAAAGGTTCCTGCCAGGGCATTTTCAGCATAGAGACTATTCATAACGCTATGCATATTGGCGCTAATCAGGTGAATAGGACGCTTCATTAAGTTATTTTTCTGCAAAAAGAGTTTAATATTTCGTGCCCAGGATTCCCCATGTAAGTGATGCCCCAGATGCTCTCTTAATGCTACAGAAAAACTAATTTCCCTATCTTTATGGTCATTGAACTCATTCATTGACAGCGCCCCTATCCAGTATACAATGTCGAACAAGGAATTTAAATGCTGGTCAGACTGAAATTTATGACAAGCTAAGACCGTCTCCTGATAGGTTCTCCTAAGAATGGTACTGAGGTGAGTGTAAGCGATAGGAAGATCGGAATTATTCTCATCATCATTGTCCTGCACCCATTTTTCTAAAAACAACCATTCCTTAGATTTTTCCCCTTTAAAATCTATACTATTTTTTCTAATTTTTTCCGATTCAATATAAAGAAAAGTAAGGTGCGTCATGATATCATAAATATCACTTCGTCCCCTGGTCATTTCAATAAACATCTGCTCCTCATCTATTCTATAAGCATTTCTTTTACGCTTTGGTGCAATCAGAGAGGGAAAACCTGCCTCAGAATACCCTTCGCGACTTACCATGCGAATCAAACGACAAGATTCTATCCCTTTGGGAAGACGTTGAAAAACGTATAATAAACCATCTAACTCGATTCTTTCGGGATGAAACAGCGTACCATAAATTTCAGGTCTTAGTACCATGAGCGCTTCAATCATTGCTTCGCCCGACATACCTAAAGGTTTATAACTTCCCCTGATAAACAAGTGTCTCATGGCAATATAGAGCCGTTCCACTGCAGCGCGTGATTCTTGGGCTCTTTCTTTTGAATAATGCATATCAATGAAGGATTTGGTAGGCCACAAAGCTACTAATATAAGCGATGAAAGTCATACCAAAAAATTGTATTACCGGCCATTTCCACGATTTGGTTTCTCTTTTGACTACGGCTAATGTACTCATACATTGCATAGCAAAAACATAAAATAGCAATAAAGAAATGCCCGTTGCCAAATCATATCTGGGTTTTCCAGTTTCCGGATTTTTTTCAACGGCCAAACGCTCTCTCAAGGTCAATTCATCATCGCTTTGTCCGAGGCTATAAATAGTTGCCATAGTGCCAACAAAAACTTCCCGTGCAGCAAAAGAGGTAAGCAGTGCAATACCAATTTTCCAATCGAAGCCAAGAGGACGAATAGCAGGTTCTATCGTTTTTCCTAATATTCCCGCATAAGAAGCCTCGAGCAAATAAGCCTTTGAAAGGTTTTCTGCCTCAATGGGTGAAAGTTTCATTTCAACAGCCTCCCTTTTAGCTTCCCTATTGGCAGCTTCAATACCCGTTTTTGGCCCATTATTTGCTAAAAACCAAAGAATTATAGAAATGATTAGTATGATTTTTCCCGCTTCCAGCGTAAAGGTTTTTACCTTTTCCCAAACGGTCAGCCCTACATTTCTCCATACAGGCAGCTTATAATCTGGCAATTCTAAAAGAAGGAAAGAAGGCTCGTCGCTTTTAATCCACCATTTTAATATCAAACTTGACAACAGCGCGGCAAAAATCCCTAATAAATATAAACCCAGGAAAGCTAATCCTTGTAAATTAAAAATATAACCCACTGTTTTAGAAGGTATTACTAATCCAATAAGCACCGTATAAACGGGAATTCGCGCGGAACAACTGATAAAAGGGGTCACCAAAATGGTAATCAATCTTTCTTTCCAGGACGAGATGGTTCTGGTACTCATTATAGCAGGAATAGCGCAGGCACCACCCGAAATAAGAGCGACCATACTCCGACCGTTCATACCAAATAACTGCATTATTCTATCGAAAAGAAAGGCAGCACGAGACATATAACCAATCTCTTCTAAGATAGAAATCAGAAAAAATAGTAAGGCAATCTGGGGTATAAAAACGAGCACGCCACCTAATCCGGCGAGTAATCCTTCCGTCAAAAATTGGGTAAACCAACCGGCTGGTAAATGGGTGGTCAGATAAACACCCAAGGTCGAAAATCCCTCTTCTATGAGGGTCATTGGCCATTCGGCCCATATATAAAGCGATTGAAAAAGGAAGGTTAAAACACCTAGAAACACAAATAATCCGAAAATTCTGTTGGTTAATAATCCATCCAGCTTTTCCGAAAAGGTAAATCCGTCGCTTTCTCCTTTCTTTAACACGGAAGACAACAGCGGCGTAAAAAAGTTATACCGTTGAGTCACTTCCCTTACTTGAAAAGGCAAACTTTTAAACTCATTTTCCCCAAGAATACTCAGTAATTGAATTCGTTCACTGGCTGAAATGAAGGGAAGCCATTGAGCATGATGTGCAATTAATAAACGCTTGTATGGCGAATATGCAGGAAAAACAGCGTTTAGCTGTTGTGTCATATTTTCTTCTGTTTCTGAAAACTTATACGCTGAATTCTTTGAGCTATTCCTGACATTTTTTAATTCTATCCGTTCCTTTACCCTATTCAGCAGGTCAGAAATACCCTCTCCACTTCTGCCACTCACAGAAACCACTGGAACATCTAGTTTTTTAGACAGGCGTTCCACATCAATATCCACCTTTTCCTTTTGGGCTAAATCAATCATATTCAGCACCAAAATCAAAGGGACATCCATGTCTCTTAACTGGTCTAAAAGCAGTAAATGCTTATCCAGTTTCGTAATATCTGCCACATAACAAATTACATCGGGGTGATATACATCTTTTGTGTCCAAAAGACTTTGAACCACCAGTTTTTCATCTCTCGAGGTGGGATATAAATTGTAAAGACCGGGAAAATCGACCCAGGAAACCCGCGTTCCGTCCGATAATTTAGTATCTGCAGATTTTATATCAACGGTAACTCCGGGAAAATTTCCTACCTTTTGTTGTAACCCTGTAATAAAATTAAATAGCGATGATTTTCCACAATTAGGATTACCTATAAGTGCAACACGCGTTGGCTTCCGTTCTGATTCCACAATAATGATCTAATAAATTTACATCAACACAATACAACAAGCCTCCTCACTTCGCATAGCAATGTGCAACCCATCGGATTTTACATACCAACCGCCACCAAATGGCGCCTTACGTAAAATTTCAATGGTGCAACCAGGTACCAGTCCCATCGATATTAACCGACAAGCTACCTGTTCATCTTTGAAATAGGAAACTACTCCTTTAACGCCGACGCGCGCACAGGAAAGGATTTTCTCACTTGTATGAAGCTTTACCACTTGATTGCTTATTTTGATTTAATCTAATTAACACAAAGCTAACCCAAAAATAAATGCAATGCTTAAAAATTAAGATGTCAAAAGTCATCAAGTAAAAAAATACCTAATATTAGGTATAGTTAAAAAATTATCCCCATGGGAAATCTTTATAAGATTAAATATTTATCTTTAACTAAAACACTTAAAATTATTGTTAAAAATGCAAAATCGACGCCATTTCCTTCAAATTATTCCTTTATCGCTGGGTATGATGAGCCTTTGGCCCAAATTAATTGAAAATAATGAGTCAAACACGCCTCGTTCTGCTCCCGATGGTCCACCATTACGCGTAGCTTTTCTCGGACTAGGTAGTTACGCCAACAGAGTGGCAGAAGCCATTAAAGACAGTGAAAGGGTTAAAATTACAGGGCTAATCAGTGGAACGCCCGCAAAATTGGAAACCTGGAAAAATAAATATCAGGTGCCCGATAGTAGCTGTTATCATTATGGAAATTTTGATGATATTAAAAATAATTCTAATATAGATGCAGTCTATATTTGCACGCCCAATGCACTGCATAAGGATCAAACGCTGCGAGTGGCCGCAGCAGGTAAACACGTTATTTGCGAAAAACCAATGGCCATAAACGTGAAAGAAGCAAAAGAAATGATCAGCGCCTGCGAAAAAGCGGGGGTAAAACTTTTGGTTGGCTACCGAATGCATTTCGAAGCTAAAACACAGGAAATTGTAAAAATGAGAATGGCAGGGGATTTTGGTAAACTAGTGTTTTTTCAAGGTCTTTGTGGATTTAAAATCGGCGATCCAAACCAATGGCGTCTAAATAAAGATTTGGCGGGTGGCGGTGCCATGATGGATAT
>CAMDWC010000270.1 GCA_945878825.1 Haliscomenobacter hydrossis DSM 1100 | reverse complement strand
TCATCGTCGGCAGCAACACCTATTTGTAGATTACCCCATTCAAATAAGTGATATTCATATTTTTCAAATTCAATGGCCTGATTCAACGCCGGATGCACAAACGGAATATGAAAACCTTCCAGATAATTGTCAACATATAACGCCCAATGAGCTCTTACATCAAAATCCTTGGAAGCATCAGGATTAAAGGTGAGGGTATGTAAAGGTAAAAATGAAACTCTATCCAACATGGGTTGAATGAAAGTGGCAAATGAAGCAAGTGGATTAATGGACGTGAAGTACAAAGGGAAAAAAGTGGCCAGCGGCAGTTGTTTCAAATGATCCCTTTCTGTTGGGAAATTTTCTGTCTGGTCAAATTCAGGCATACTTTTAAATGTCCCATTTAGTCTGAAACACCGTCCATGATAACCACAACGAAGAACCCGCTGTCCGGAACAAGAGGAAGAAACTACCAATTTACCCCTGTGTGTGCAAACATTCGATAAACAATATACCTCCCCGTCCGAATCTGTGGAAAGGACAACAGGTTCATTTAAAACATCTGGTAATAAGACCATTGGCGTTAAAGTGCCAACAGGAGCCTGATCGGTATTATCACCTATAAAAATCCAACATTTTTCCCAAATTTCAGATATAGAATGTTCAAACCATGCCCTCTCTCTATAAAAAGATGAAGGCAGTGTTTCTGACTTTCTAATATCTTCATCAATATGAAAAATCTCCATGCCACTTATGAATTATGGCTGAAAATACTATTATAATCTAAGAAATAAATCATTTTCACTGAAATAATATTTCTTTGTGGGTTTTCAAATAATCCATCCAGATTTGACCAATAATCAAGATCCGTCCTTTGTTGATTTTCCAAAATGCTATTTTTCCAAACAACGTAAAGATCGCTGCCAGGTGCAAACCGCCATCTGTAAATCATATCAATATTAAAGGCATTGAAATTGGCATTATGATTACCCTTATAATCTGTTGGAGCTAAGGTTCCATTTAGATTTAGCATGGCAAACTTATCGTAAGCTACTTTGGACCAATAATGCCTCATTCGGAAAGTCAGAGACATGGTTGATGTAAAATTATAAGCGGCAAACAAAGCGTTTTCCACCGTGGATATGTCTCTTACTCCAAAAATGATATCCTTCTCACCCTCAATTTTCGATACCTTATTTACGAATCCCACATCATTTGAAAAGAAATTAACCGCGGTATTAAATGAAAAATTAAGTTGGTCACTCACTCTCCAACGAGGTCCTAATGAAAATCTGAAAGTGCTTCTATCTTCTTCATCAAAATACCTAAATCTAATATTTGTTGTCAATAAAACCTCCTTACGACTATCAGTTGTAAGAAACATACCCACCCCCCGGTTGGTTGGATAACGATAGAAACGCCCAACCGTTCTTGGCTCAAAATAATCAAAGGTTGCCCAGGGTTCCATAGAAACCCACGCATTCAATTCCCAGAATTTCTTAGTTTGTCCCCAAACATATACATCGCCACCTGCATCATTGAAAACAAAAGGTTTATATAATCTCATATATCGCCATTCAGCGCCAGCGCCATACCTATTAAATATACTCCAAGGTTTTAATACTTTATAGTTCAACTCCCCTTGAAGGCTTCTCTCATTATTATTAAATAAAAATCCAAGGTCTTTTGGGTCGTAAGTATTGCTCTCTTCGTTATAAGTAATATCAAAGGTAAATGCTCCTCCATTTTTTGCTAATTTAAAAGCGTATGTATGCCCAAAATCCGCTTTTCCTATGAAATACTTTTGAGAAAGCGCCCCATTCCCACTAAATGAATAGGCATTATCTTTTGTCCTCAGATCAAATTCCATGGCAGAAACATTCGCATCATAGTCTTCACCAAACCGATAAACAGTGGTATTAATAAAACTTATGTATGAGTTATTTTTTAAATTCTGGTCTAAAACAAAAATATTATAATTTGTCAATGGATCCGTTTCTACATTTCTTTCCTCCCCATTTTCCCTTTGAATAGTTGCATAAGAACTCAAGGACGTAGCATTAAACAAGCCCAATCCTAAGCCAGAAGGGGTTCGGCCTGAAATTTTTGTTGCATTCACGATTTTCCCTCTTTGAGGATTATTAATCACTTTCTCACCTGGCAACAAACCCTGATAAGCTTTGCCGTAATTTAAAGGGGTGCCCCCAATTCGACGGGAGTAAAAAATATTCCCCTTGTTGAATAACTCGGTTCCTTCAGTAAAAAACTGTCTGTTTTCATCAAATCTAACTTCAAAAGGGGTCAGATTGAGCACTTTATTATCTGATTGGGCCTCCCCAAAATCAGGAATCAACGTCATATCTAAGGTAAAAGCATCATTGATACCATATTTTATGTCCATCCCCCCATTAAATGAAGAACCATAGACATTTTTTTGAGCTGCCGCCTTGTCTGTAAATTGTTGTCCGTAAACCGCAAAAAATGGCGTAGCCTGCAAACGTATTGGCGAAGAAATATTTTTTATACCCGTTAAAATACCTGATTGATTGAGGAAACCGGAAATTAACGGATTAATTGTACTCCAGGATGATTTTTCCTGTTTCCTTTGATATAGCCTGAGGAAGTTAATGTGCCATTCCTGGTTTTCCTGTTTAGGGAATCGGATGGCCGAATAGGGAATTTTCATTTCAACAATCCAACCTTTATCAGTGAAAGATACTGCACTTTCCCAAACAGCATCCCAACCGCTATCTTCGCCGTAAACGGAATATTTTACATCAAGCTGAACACCACTTGCTGATACGATAAAACCAAGACCATTGTTTCCATCCTTGTAAGTATCTAAAATGACTGCAAACCAATCTGTATTTTGAATTTCATCTCGCTGCGATAACTGTTTTGGAATAGATGCAGGATCATTGTCAGCTAGAAATGCACCTATATAAAATCCTTCATTATCGTATAAGACGCGTATTTGTCCATCTTCTGACGCTTTCAAACCAGGAACGGGCTGAAAAGTAACGAAACTATCGGCAGCGACAGCCGATTGCCAGTCGTTTTCATCTAGTTTTCCATCTATTTCCATTTTCCCCTCTACCCGCTTAGCTTCAAATATTTTTTTTGGTTTAGGCTCTGCATTTTGAGCAAAAAGCATGTTGGAAGTGAATAAAAGGATAATGATTTGAATTCTAAACATAAAGTTTTTTTATCATTTTTAAATAATCCCACAAAAGACTATAAAAAATATATTTCAGATGCACTTAATCGACCAATGGTTAAAATAAAAGGTAATAAGACCTTAGAAAGGTTACAAGTAAATAAAATCATTACTTTTGCATCAATAATAATATTGTGAGCATTATTGTACCCGACTTTATACTTGACGTATTTAAAAAAGAAAGATTCCATGGAGATTTGGATTCCTGGATCATGTACATTGATCTCACGGGATTTACCCCTCTAACGGCTTCCCTTTTACAAGATGCGGGGGCCGGGGCGGAGGAGGTTTCCGATTTATTAAATGATGTTTTCTCTCCTTTGGTAGATATTGTCTATCAGCACGGAGGCTTTATTCCTCATTTCGCGGGGGATGCGTTTTTTGCCATTTTCCCAAAATCAACCACTGATATATATGTTTTCACCGTGGCTGTTAAAAAAGTTCACGCTCATTTTAGGACAAAAAACGCAAAAAACAGGTCACTTCCTGTAAGTGTCAAGATTGGTTTAGACGTGGGAATACTCACTTGGGGAATTGTAGGAAAGGAACCCTATTCCTACTACTTTAGTGGGGAGGTTCTTGGAAATAGTGCTATTTGTCAGCAAAAAGCAAGATTTCAGGACGAGGGCATCGTTTTTACCTCCACGATAAGAGATTACTTTGAAACCATTGATCTTCATTCCGAGTCCATTGAAGAAAATTTTTATACCTGGAAATCGTCGGAATTAAAAAAAATCAAATTAAAGGAGGGATTAATAAAGACTAAAAAAAGTACATCGCTTACTGTTTCTGATAGTTCTCCCTTTCTATCTCCTGTTTTTTCCCGACACCTTCCTTCAGGAGAGTTTAGGTCATGTATTGCCATTTTCATTGGCTTTACTCCCTCCGGGGACAAACAAATTTTTTCAGATTTCCTAAGTCAGATGGTCAAACATATCAATGAATATGGGGGCTACTGCAAAGAATTTGATTTCAGTGAGGAAATTCCCTGGTTAATTACCTTTTTCGGTGTTCCCCTCGCTTTTGAAAACCAACTGGAACGGGCATTAAATTGTATTCACAGTCTTTTTCGTGACTTAAGAGAAATGTATGCGCCATTTGGAATAAAAATGAAAACTGCCGTGACCAGCGGAACAGGCTATACTGGATTTATTGGCGGTAAAGAAATGCAACAATATAGTGTGGTAGGAAATTTCGTGAATCTTGCTGCAAGAATGATCAATCAGGCTCAATGGGGAGAAATAAGAACAGACAGGCAAATAGCACAATCGGACTTTTTCCTATTTGAAATAGCAGGTGAAATTAGTTATAAGGGAATGCTTGAACCTGTAGAAACATTTCTTTTAAAAAATCAAAAACCTGAAGGATTTCAAAAATTTCTGTACCCGCTGGTAGGAAGAGATCATGAAATGCAGGTCCTCCAAACTGAATTCAACAAACTTTTATCAACCAAAACCGGTCAGATTATTATTATTTCCGGCGATCCCGGGGTAGGTAAGAGTCGTCTTGTTGGCAGTTTAAGAGAAGAAACCATAAGAAATGGCAAGGCAAATTGGTTTTTCTGTCCTTGTGATGCCGTAATAAAAAAACCATTCAATCCATTTAT
>CAMDWC010000269.1 GCA_945878825.1 Haliscomenobacter hydrossis DSM 1100 | reverse complement strand
ACGAATTACCGTAAGTCCTTTATTTTTTGTAGCGCGAGGGAGACTTGAACTCCCGACCTCAGGATTATGAATCCTGCGCTCTAACCGGCTGAGCTATCGCGCCATGAAGCGTAAAGATAAGGTATTCATTTTAAAATACCCTATCTTAGGCTTCAATTAATTATTCCTCTGTGGAGGTACCTTGGTTTAATTGCTCTTTAAGTTGAGCAAGACCTTCCAATTCACCCATGGTAGATTTTTCAACGGTGCTTTGCTGCTTTTTAACAGCCTGGCGCGTTTTATCTTTTTCAACTACCTTTTCTTTCTTAACTGACTCTTCAGCCTCTTTCTTTATATCCTCGATATAACGTAAATGAGATACTAAGATTCTCTTGTCATCGCGATTGAATTCAATCACTTTAACCGTTAAAGTTTCTTCTGGTTCTGCAAGAGAATTGTCCTCTTTACGGATATGTTTTATCGGTGCGAAAGCTTCTAAACCGTATGGTAACTGAACGATAGCTCCACGATCATCACGACGTAAGATAGTTGCTTCATGGTATGAACCCACTGGGAACACATTTTCGAAGGTATCCCAAGGATTCTCCTCTAACTGCTTATGTCCTAATGAAAGTTTGCGACTTTCTGCATCGACGTCCAATATTTGCACATCAATTTTATCTCCAACCTTTGTGAATTCAGATGGGTGGCCAAAACGTTTTGTCCAGGAAAGATCAGAAATGTGAACCATTCCTCCAATTCCTTCTTGTAACTCAACGAATACACCGTAAGGAGTAAGATTTTTAACTTCTCCAGAATGGCGGCTGCCTACTGGGAAAGTTTTAGCAATTTCACTCCATGGATCAGAACTTAACTGCTTAAGAGATAATGACATTCTACGGTCATCCTGATCTATAGTAACGACTTTTGCCTCATATTCCTGACCTAATCTGAAGTATTCGCGCGCATTAACTGGCTGGTTACTCCAGCTCACCTCTGAAACGTGAATTAAACCTTCAACACCTGGCTGCAATTCAAGGAAAGCACCATAATCTTCAATGTTTACAATCTTTCCTTTAACCGTAGATCCTTCTGTGATACCTGCGGCAAGAACTTCCCATGGATGTGGTTGTAATTGCTTAAGACCTAATGAAATACGTCTCTTATTCTCATCAAAATCAAGAACGGCTACACTTATTTTCTGGTTCAGGCTCAACACCTCCATTGGGTGATTGATACGACCCCATGAAATATCAGTGATATAGAGTAAACCATCTACGCCACCTAAATCAAGGAATGCACCGAAGTCAGTGATATTTTTAACAACACCTTCTAACACCTGACCTTTTTCAAGGCTACCGATGATGTGTTCGCGCTGTTCAGCCAAATCACTTTCGATAAGCGCTTTATGAGAAACGACAGCATTTTTGATGGTTTCATTGATTTTAACCACCTTGAACTCCATCGTCTTACCAACATACTGATCGTAATCGACGATAGGTTTGATATCAATTTGTGAACCAGGTAGGAAAGTCTCCAATCCACTGCAATCTACAATTAAACCACCTTTCGTCTTGCTAATAACGGTACCTTTGATAATAGTACCATTTTCAAAGGAATCAACAATACTTTCCCAAGATCTTAACAATTTAGCCTTTCTGCGAGAAAGCACTAATTGTCCGCGACCATCTTCCTGTTGTTCAACATAAACATCCACATAGTCGCCAACGGCTAAACCAGGAATGTCTCTGAATTCTGATAATGGAATTAATCCGTCAGATTTGTAGTTAATATCAAGTACAACATCACCACCATTAATAGAAGTTACGAAACCCTTCACGATTTCATTTTCCAAAACGGCATTCATAGTAGATGAATATTGCTCTCTAAAAGAGACAGCTTCTTCGTCAGAGTAATTAATTCCCCCTTTATTTGTAATATTCCAATTGAAATCGTCATGCGCAGTGCCTACGGTCTCTTGACCAGCAAGTAATACCTCCATTTCAACTTCTTCCTCTTCCTCTGCCACCTCTGCTACTGGCTCAACTGCCTTTACAACTACTTCCTCGATGGGAGCTGACTGCTCTTCAATAGCGGCAACCACTTCTTCCTCGATAGGAGCTGACTGCTCTTCAATAGCGCCAACCACCTCTTCCGGGGTAGTTATTTCGTCTTTTTCCTCAGACATTTTTTTTGTTTTAATATCTACGAAAGGTAGATTTTGGTTAAAAAATTAAATTGCGGGGCAAATATATAAAATATTTCCAAATCGAACTATTTTTTGTATTACTTTATTAGATTTGTTAAGCATCATTCCTATTAAACCCTATATTTTTGAAACTATGTTAAAAAAGATCATCATTCCCCTTTTTTTCGCCTCATTATTCTCTGGTGTTGGCTTAATCGGACAAATCAAGAAATTTTCATTTTCCGAAAAAACAACCATGCAGATTCAAGGTACATCTACCCTACACGATTGGACCTGTAATGTTACCAAAGTAGATGGTGTCATTGAAATGGACAATAAAGTTTTAAGTAAAGGAGTCTGGACTGAAAACAGTAAAATAAAAACGTTAAAAGTTTCCGTTCCGGTAGAAAGCATAAAAAGTCCCCGAGGAGCGGCTATGGAAAAAAAGTTATATAATGCCTTGAAATATGAAAAACACCCTTCGATTATTTTTACGCTGAACAACCTCAAAACTATACCCTCGACATCGGGTTCAGGTCAATTAGAATCAAGTGGAACATTGAATGTTGCTGGGGTTGAAAAGCCAATATCTCTATCAGTTAATGCTTCCTTTTCAGCCGACAAAAGTTTATCTTTCACAGGTTCTTATACCTTAAACATGAAAGATTATGCTATCGAGCCACCATCGGCGATGTTCGGACAGATTGTTTCTGGTGAGAAAGTAACCATTTCCTTCAATGTCCAGGTTAAATAAAGCAGTATGAGAATATGTTCAATCCTTTTCCTCCTTTTCGGAAGTGTTATGTCAGGCTGGACACAAGCTGTTCAAACGGTCGTAATTCCAGGCTCGTCCGTATCATTTAACATGATTTCAGTACCGTCAGGCTCCTTTCTTATGGGAAGCCCCGCCACAGAATTACTTAGAAATGCAGATGAAGGCCCTCAGGTAAAAGTAAAATTAGATGGCTTTTCTATAGCTGAAACGGAGGTAACCTGGGAATTGTATGAATTATTTACAGATAAGGAAAAGAGAGCTGCCCTGATTTATTCAAGTGAGCTGGTTAAAGGAAATGCCGATGCGGTGATTAAGCCAAGTACCCCATATTTAGATCCCAGTTATGGTATGGGGAAATATAGTTTTCCTGCAACAAGTATGACACAATATGCCGCATTATCGTTTTGTAAATGGTTGAGTGAACTTACTGGCGAATTTTACAGACTCCCCACGGAAGCTGAATGGGAATATGCTTGCAAGGCCGGCACAAATACAGCCTATTCATTTGGCGATGACCCTTCTCTTTTGGACCAGTATGCCTGGAGTTTTAATAATAGCGAAGATAAATATCATCCAGTTAAATCAAAAAAACCTAATCCCTGGGGTTTATACGATATGCATGGTAATGTAATGGAATGGACGCTCGACCAATATCAGGCGGACTACTATGCTACTTTGGGTGATGCGACAGCTAGTCCATGGCGTCGCCCCGATAAATTACTCCCAAGAACAGCCAGAGGAGGCTCATGGGACGAAAACCCACAGGTTCTTCGCTCTTCAGCCAGAACCTCCTCAAACCCTTCCTGGCAAAGAAGAGATCCTCAAATTCCCAAAAGTTTCTGGTGGTGCTCTGATGCTCCCTTCATAGGTATTAGACTGGTGAAACCAACAAATCAACCTACTAAGGAAGAACAGGAAGAATTTTGGTCTCTTGTTTTAGATGAAGGTTAATTAATTATTTTGTTTTAATTAATTTTACTATTTTTAGAAAACAAAAAATTTTATTTGTTAATTACTTAAAATCCTTAATAATGTCTTCATCAGATTCTTTTGACAAACCTGGCGTAAATCGTCGGGACTTTTTAAAGGATGCCTCCCTTGCTACCGGTGGTCTTATGCTCGCGTCGCTTCCTTTTGATCTTCGTGCACTATCTGGCCAACCCGCTACCACGTTAAAAATTGCCCTGGTAGGTTGTGGCGGTAGAGGTTCCGGCGCTATCGTTCAAGCGCTTATAGCCGATCCCAATACTAAATTGGTAGCTATGGCTGATGCTTTCAGAGATCGGGTCGATAGTTGTTACAGTTATATTACTTCCAATAAAGTGGAAGAATCAGAGGGTGCTACCAGTGCCCTGAAAACACAGATTGACGTACCAGAATCTAATAAATTCTCGGGTTTCGATGCCTACAAAAAGGCCATCGATCTTGCAGATGTCGTTATTCTTACCAGCCCTCCAGGATTTAGACCTGACCATTTAGAATATGCTATCAATAGCAATAAACATATTTTTTGCGAAAAACCACTGGCTACTGATGCCACAGGTATTCGTAAAGTAATGGGCTTACTTGAGCTTAGCAAACAGAAAAAGCTGAACGTAGTCGTTGGTCTTCAACGTCATTATGAAATAGTTTACCGCGAGATAATGAAACGTATTCATGCAGGAGAAATTGGTGATGTAACCAGTGGTCAGGTGTATTGGAACGGATCAGGTGTTTGGGTGAAAGATCGTTTGCCGGGTATGACGGAAATGACTTATCAAATGCGTAACTGGTACTATTTTAATTGGCTTTGTGGCGACCATATTGTAGAACAACACATCCATAATATTGATGTTTTCAACTGGGCTAAAAAGGATTATCC
>CAMDWC010000268.1 GCA_945878825.1 Haliscomenobacter hydrossis DSM 1100 | reverse complement strand
GGAGCATTTGAAATAAAATCTTGCGCCTGCTGACCAGCATAGCGGGTAAGATGAACGGTATCGGCGCCCAGTTTTTTATAAAAATATCCTCCTTTATCTGGCCGTGGACCGCGATCATAAAAATCGCTTTCATCAAAATATTGCTCAGGACGATCTATCGCTACACCTAATTTTCCATAAAATCCAACATGATATCCATTTTCCTTTAAGATTTTGGGATACATCAAGTTCGTGTATTGAACTTGCAAAGAAGGTTTCTGAAAAGTATAATTATGGGTCCTTTCATACAAACCTGTCAAAATAGACGCTCTGCTGGCGGCGCAAATAGGAGTGGTTGAAAAGGCATTTTTAAAATAAACACCCTTTTTTGCCAGTTCATCCATTTGGGGTGTTTTGATTATGGAATTTCCAGCAACACCCAATGCGTCCCATCGTTGATCGTCGGTAAGAATAAAAATAATATTTGGCTTAGGCTTTTCTTTTCCAAAAAGCGACAAAGAAACACAAAGAAAAAAGGATATTAAATAGGGCATTGATTATTTATTAATGCTAAATAATCATTCCTGCCGCTACGGTTGCATTGGTACCCTCATCAATCAAAATAACACTGCCTGTAATTCTATTTTTCCGATAACTATCGAAAAATAAAGGTTTAGTTGTTCTGATAGAAATACGACCTATATCGTTCATTCCAATTTTCAGGTCCTCCTGATCTCTGTGCAAGGTATTAATATTCAGTTTATAGCGAATTTCCTTTATCACACAACGAGCTTCCCGTGTTGTATGAAAGAGGGTATATTTACCGTTGAGTTGCATAGGTTTTTCAGAAAACCAACAAATCATCAATTCAATATCCTGATCAACATTAGGCTGATTATTTTCCCTGACAATCATTTCACCCCTGCTTAAATCGAGGTCATCTTCTAACAACAGCGTAACAGAAAGAGGAGGATAAGCCTCTTCCAATTCCCCGTCCATGGAATCGATTTTTGCTATTTTGGATTGGAAACCTGAAGGAAGTAAGGTCACCTGATCTCCTTTTTTCCAAATTCCGCCAGCCACTCTACCGGCATAGCCTCTATAATCATGAAATTCATCGGTATTTGGGCGAATCACATGCTGAATAGGGAAACGGGCATCGATAAAATTATGATCACTGCCGATGTGGACATTTTCAAGATAATAAAGCAGGGTTGTACCCTCAAACCAGTGCATATTCTGGGATCTATCCACGATGTTATCCCCTTTTAGGGCTGAAATAGGAATAAAATGTACATCCTTAACATCCAGTTTGAAACTAAATTTTTCAAATTCGGCTTTTATATTGTTGTAAACGTCCTCCTTATAATCAACCAGATCCATCTTATTGATACAAACGACCAGGTGAGGGATTTGCAGAAGTGACGCTAAGAAAGCATGTCTTTTAGTTTGCTCAATAACCCCGTGTCTTGCGTCTACCAGAACAAGAGCGACATTCGCCGTCGAGGCGCCCGTGACCATATTTCGGGTATATTGGATATGCCCCGGGGTATCTGCGATAATAAATTTACGCTTAGGGGTAGAAAAATATCTGTAAGCTACATCAATAGTGATACCTTGTTCCCTTTCTGCTCTTAGACCATCGGTAAGGAGTGACAAATCTATTTCATCGCCCCCTCTTCTTTCACTGGTAAGTCTGATCGCTTCTAATTGGTCTTCAAATATTGCTTTTGCGTCAAATAACAAACGCCCAATGAGGGTACTTTTTCCATCATCTACGCTACCAGCCGTGGTAAAACGTAGTAGTTCTGCTTTTTCCTGATTCATAATTACAAACTCAAACTTTAAAAATAGCCTTGCTTTTTTCTATCCTCCATGGCCGTTTCAGCCCTTTTATCGTCTGCTCGACCTCCTCTTTCAGTCGTTCTGGACGTTGCCACCTCCTCGATGATATCATCTAATGAAGTAGCTGGAGACCGAACTGCTCCCGTACAAGTTATATCCCCGATGGTTCTAAAACGAATGATTTCATCAAATGGAACTTCATTTTCCCGTCGTAAAATGGCGGGATGATTAGCGAGGAGCATACCGTCTCTTTCAAAAACGGAACGGGTATGGCTAAAATAAAGGGAGGGAAGAGGAATTTTTTCTACGGCCAGATACATCCAAACATCAAGTTCTGTCCAATTACTGATGGGGAATACCCTAAAATGTTCCCCCGAGCGTTTCTTTCCATTGAAAAGGTTCCATAATTCCGGACGTTGATTTTTAGGATCCCATTGACCAAATTCATCTCTATGGGAGAAAAAACGCTCTTTTGCCCTGGCTTTCTCTTCATCACGTCGCGCGCCGCCGAGGGCTACATCATATTTGCCGTCTTCTATTGCTTTCAAAAGAACAGGGGTTTGCAAATAATTTCTAGTGGCGTTAAAACCGCTTTCTTCTGTCAATTCCCCGGTATCAATCAATTCCTGCACCGATGCTATTTTCAACCGAACGCCCAGTCTGCTGACCATTTCGTCCCGGTAAGTCAGTGTTTCTTCAAAGTTATGACCTGTATCAATATGCAATAAAGGGAATGGAATCTTTGCCGGATAGAATGCTTTTCTTGCCAGATGCGTAACCAAAATAGAGTCTTTACCCCCTGAAAAGAGAATCACAGGATTTTCAAACTGCGCCGCCACTTCCCGAATAATGAAAATGGATTCAGATTCCAGCTCCCTCAGGTAATCAAGACGATAATTAAATTGTTCCATAATAAAATATGCCTAGGGTAAAATAATATGCTTTTTAAGAAATGTAAATAATATATCTACTGCCTCATCAACGCCCAATAAGTCGGTTCTTAATTCAAGGGCAGGATTTTCAGGTTCCTCATAGACCTGATTAACCCCGGTAAATCCCTGAATTTCACCCGCGCGCGCCTTTTTATATAAACCTTTGACATCGCGTGCTTCGCAAGTTGCCATTGGCGCGTTGATATAAATTTCCAGAAAATCGGCATCTCCAACGATTTCCTTTGCTATATTTCTCGTTTCTGCGGTGGGAGAAATAAAGGAATTGATGGTAATGATACCACTGGAGAGATACAGTTTAGCAATTTCTGCAATTCTTCGAATATTCTCCTTCCTATCCTCCTCGCTAAAGCCTAAATTTTTGTTAATACCCGATCTGATATTGTCTCCATCCAGTAACTGAGCGACAAAATTTTCCTGGAAAAGCCTTTTCTCCAGCGCAAGTCCAATGGTACTTTTTCCCGACCCAGATAAACCCGTTAACCAAATAACTTTACTCCGTTGCCCAAGTTTGTTTTCACGAAATTCTCTGGAGATCATTTGATCAAAATGTGGAAAAATATTATCAGCCAAGATTCTTGATTTAGCGTTTTAGGAATTCAAAGTTAAAAATAAACGATAATAATGATAACTTTAACCATCGAGAGAACAATATTAACACTTTTATTAAACACTACCTAATAAGTAGGATTAATATAAAGACTACACCTATTTCACCAAGTTAAAAAAACGGCAGCATATTTATTCACTATGAGATTTCTCCTTCTGTTTTTCTTCTTTATCTTTTTGGGTTGCGAGCCTTCGGAAAGAAAAATTCCTAAAAAGACCATAAACATAGCTGTGTCGGCAAATATGCAATTTGCGATGCGCGACATCGCTTTACTTTTTGAAAAAAAGGAAAATATAAAAGTGGAAATAATGATAGGTGCTTCTGGAAAATTGACTCATCAAATACTGAATGGAGCTCCATTTCATCTATTTGTGTCAGCTGACACCCTGTTTACCCGAAAAATCATCACAGAAGGAAAGGGCGTTGGACAGCAACACATCTATGCCATTGGTTCACTGGTTTTATGGACCAATAGGAAGGACTTAAAAAATAAAAACCTATTTAACCTATTGACTTATAGCAATGTAAACAAAATATCCTTACCTAATCCAACCACTGCTCCTTACGGTTTTCAAGCTAAATTAGCTTTAGAAAAAGCTGGACTTTGGAAGAAAATTTCTTCTAAGGTAGTCCTTGGAGAGAGCATAGCACAGGCTACCCAATACATTTACTCAGGGGTTTGCGAGGTAGGATTTGTTTCAAAATCGGTATTATTTTCACCTAAATTAAAAAATAAGGGTTACTGGCAGGAAGTTCCAAAACATTTATACGAACCCATTTACCAAGGTTTCATCATCACGCAATGGGGACAGGAAAACAATATGAAAGCAAGTACCTCTTTTAGTCAATTTATGAAAACACCAGCAGTAAAAGATATATTGTTAAAAAACGGCTATCAATTGCCTGATAAAGAGTAAAACCTTGGAAGAGAATTTTTTTCAAACCCTATTTTTAACGTTAAAACTAGCTTCATTAACTACGGCTATTTTGTTTGCCGTAAGTATTCCCATTGCTTTTTATCTTTCCCGAAGCCAGGGTATATTAAAATCAATGTTAGAAATTATAGTGACCCTTCCCCTGGTTTTGCCCCCTACTGTTATTGGATTTTACTTATTGCTTCTCCTCAGTCCTGAAGGATATATAGGATTCATTTTCAATGAATTATTCGATGTAAAACTAATATTTAGTTTTACAGGATTAGTATTGGGATCCATCATTTACAGTTTACCCTTTATGGTACAACCAATACATGCCGGACTTGAAAAAATACCAAAACAACTCATTGAAGCTTCTTATTTAATGGGTAAATCGAAATGGCAAACACTGCTCAAAGTCCAATTACCCAATTGCAAACCAGCAATTTATACAGCTATTGCCTTAACTTTTACCCATACTATGGGAGAATTTGGCATTGTTTTAATGATTGG
>CAMDWC010000267.1 GCA_945878825.1 Haliscomenobacter hydrossis DSM 1100 | reverse complement strand
AAGACCCCAAATATTGACAGAATAGCCAAAAACGGAATTAAATTCACTCAGGCCTGTGTAACCAATTCAATTTGCGCACCGTCACGAGCCACTATTTTAACAGGAAAACATTCTCATCTTAATAGTAAAACGGACAATTATTTTCCTTTTGATACAACCATTCTTACTTTCCCACAACTTTTTCAAGAATCTGGTTATCAAACAGCTATGTTTGGTAAATTACATTTCGGTAATAATCCAAAAGGATTTGACCAGTTCAAAATTTTACCCGGTCAGGGAAATTATTACAATCCCAATTTTATTACCAAAAATGAGGGTAATATTCAAGTGAATGGCTACGTGACCGATGTAATTACCGATATGACAATCAATTGGTTAGAAAAGGAACGAAATCCAGAGAAACCATTTCTTTTAATGTACCTGCATAAAGCACCTCATCGCGAATGGTTACCCGCAGAAAGGCACCTAAAATCCTTTGCAGGTAAAGTTTACCCGGAACCTTCTACGCTCTTTGATAATTATGAAGGCAGAACGTCCGCAGCCAAAGCGGCAGAAATGAATTTACTTACTCACATGAATTGGGCTGGTGATTCAAAAATTTATCCTGAAATGATGGATAAACTAGGTATCAAGTCAACCACCGATGGCGATAAAGAGGGTTTTACCAAGGAATATCGCCGCATGAACGCTTTACAAAAAGCTAATTGGGATGGAGTTTATCAATTAGTTAATGAACAGTTTGAAAAGAAATTTAAAGCGGGCATGACTGAAAAGGAGTTAATGCAATGGAGATTTCAACGATATATGCAGGATTATTTAGGTACTATCGCTTCCGTCGATGAAAATGTAGGCCGTGTGTTAGATTATCTTGAAGCCAATAATCTGACAGAAAACACCTTAATCGTTTATACCTCTGACCAAGGCTTTTACCTGGGTGAACATGGTTGGTATGATAAAAGATTTGTATATGATGAATCTTTTAAAACGCCCTTGTTAATGCAATGGAAAGGCCATATAAAACCTGGAAGAGTTAGCGATGATATGGTTCAAAATTTAGATTTTGCACAGACTTTCTTAGATGCAGCAGGAATAAAAGCACCGAGTGATATGCAGGGAGAAAGCATGGTTCCTCTTTTAGAGGGTAAGATAAATGGTTGGAAGAGGGAATCAGTGTATTACCATTATTATGAATTCCCTTCCGTTCACATGGTAAAAAGACATTACGCTATCGTTACCAAAGCCTATAAGTTAATCCATTTCTATCATGACGTGAATGAATGGGAACTTATTGATCGACAAAACGACCCACAGGAGCTAAAAAATGAGTACGATAACCCGAAATATGCCGATGTAGTTGCAAAATTAAAGAAAGAACTGGTAGCTATTCGACAGAAATATGGTGATTCAGAGGAGATCAGTAAAAATATTCAGGACAGATATTTAAAGGCGATTAAAAAATAAGGGCTTTATTACCTGTTTTTAATGAAAAACTAAGATTTTGGGACAAATTATGATGGATTTTTGAATTTATTTATCGAAAATGCATCATAATTTGTCCCCTTGCCTCTTTTTAGACTAAGGCATTATTTAGTAAGCTCTTCAATAAAACTTTCCGCTTGCTCCCCCAGGTCCTTCATCTCCAGTTTTAGTTTATCCACCCCCCTTTTGATTTGCTGAGCTTTATACTTACCCATCAATTTATTCCATTCCTGTCGTTGCTCTGGAGAAAGGGTTTCTTTATTCTTTTCATATTCTGCTGACAGAGTGGTAATATCAGCTTCATATTTAGCCCAGTCCATATCCGTCATATTAGAATTTTTAGATTCTATTTCAGTTACAATTTGCTGAAGCTTTTCGGGTTCAGGTTGTGGCAAACAACCCAATATTCCAAAAATAATAACAGACAAAAGCAGAATAATTTTCATAGCGTTTTGATTTTTGATTTTAACGAAAATAACCTTAAAATAGTATATTGCAATTAAATAAACAAACATGAACAGAAGACCATACATCCTTGCAGAAACCAATTGGAAAGAGATAAAAACACAACCATTTCAACTGGCCATTTTACCATGGGGAGCGACAGAAGCACATAATTATCACTTACCTTATGGCACTGACAATTATGAAGCGACCTTTATCGCTGAAAAATCAGCGGAAATAGCCTGGAACCAAGGCGCCCATCCCATTGTTTTGCCAACCATTCCTTTTGGAGTAAATACGGGACAGTCTGACATTTTACTTGATATAAATCTTAATCCATCCACTCAACTGGCTATTTTGAGAGATATTATCACCGTTTTAGATCGTCAGGGAATTCAAAAATTACTCGTTTTAAATAGTCATGGCGGGAACGATTTTAAGACCCTGTTAAGAGAGCTTGGACTACAATTTCCCAATATGTTGCTCGTTACCTGCAATTGGTTTCAAGCGCTGGATAAATCAAAATATTTTGAAAACGGAGGAGATCATGCCGACGAGATGGAGACCAGTATCATTCTCCATTTATTTCCTCACCTGGTATTACCGCTGGAATTAGCGGGCAACGGTGCTGCTAAAAAACCTAAAATTGAAGCCTTCAAACATGGGTGGGCATGGTCTGAAAGAAAATGGAGCCAGGTAACCGCTGATACAGGCATTGGTGACCCCAAAAAGTCTACCGCGGAAAAAGGTGCCTTATATCTTGATGAGCTAACAAAAACCCTTGGAAACTTCATTTATCAGCTGGCAAATATTGACAAATCTGACTTTTACGAATAAAAAAGCTACCTTAACGGCTATAAATGACCATTATGTCCCCACTTGAACTAAGTCAGGATTTCAATAACGTATTAAATATGCTGGAAAAAGATCGGAAAAATCTTTTTGTAACAGGCAGAGCTGGGACGGGTAAATCTACTTTACTTCAGTTATTTAGAAAAACGACAGAAAAGAAACAGGTTGTTTTAGCTCCAACCGGTGTTGCCGCATTAAATGTTAAGGGCCAAACCATTCATTCATTTTTTAACTTTCCCCCTCGTCTTTTCGACCCGAGTCAAATTAAAATGGGTAAGAATAAAAAATTAATAAAAGAATTGGAGGTTATTATTATCGATGAAATTTCAATGGTGAGAGCCGATATAATTGACGCCATTGATTATGTTTTACGCTTAGTAAGAAATAATAACAAACCCTTCGGAGGGGTTCAAATGGTGGTCTTTGGCGATTTATTTCAACTTCCCCCCGTGGTCACTCAAGAGACGCAGGAATGGTTAAAATTCAGAAATTATTCCTCTCCTTATTTTTTTTCAGCTAACCTTTTCTCTACCTCTCCCGACTTGTTTGAAATGTTTGAATTACATAAAATTTACAGGCAGGAAAATAAACTATTTATCAGGTTACTGGAAGCGGTCCGACTTAATAAAGCCGAAGAAGATGACCTTACTTTGTTAAATGAACGATGTGAACCATCCTTTTCCTCCGATGATAATTATATCACTTTGTGCGCGCGAAATTATACCGCCGATAAAATTAATCAAACTCAGCTGAACCTATTACAAAGCGTCGCAAAACCCTATTTAGCTAAGGTCACTGGAAATTTTCAGCCTTCACAATTCCCTACAGATCCTATTTTACAACTAAAAGTTGGTGCCCAGGTTATGATTCTACGAAATGATCCTGAGGGTAAATACGTAAATGGCAGCATTGGAACCATTCATTCATTACAAGACAATGAGATTGAACTCATACTTGACAAAGATGGAAATAAATCAATGGTTTCGTTAAGCCCTCTAAGTTGGGAAATTTTACAATACAGGCTAGACCCTAAAAACCCAAATAAAATAAGCACTGAAACCGTAGGCACCTTTACTCAAATACCCGTTAGACTGGCATGGGGAGTAACTATCCACAAAGCACAAGGAAAAACATTCGATAAAATTATTATCGATTTAGCTGGAGGTGCCTTTGAACATGGCCAAACTTACGTTGCCCTGAGTCGCTGCAGAACCTTAGATGGCATAGTATTAAGGCATCCATTAAAACCATCTGATTTAAAAACTGACCCTATTATTGTAGATTATTACCAGATGTTTTCTTAATTTATATCATAAAATGCTGATTAACAAGCAAGAAAAAACAAATTTTCGTCCATACCCAGCTCAGGCTCAAGCCGTTGCCGAGGCATGTCAGGAAATTTTTCACCAGGGAATGAAAGCGGATAAAGCGGTGGAGAAAATTTTAAAAGCAGATAAAAATAGAGGCTCAAAAGATAGAGCCTTTATTGCTGAACAAGTGTATGAATTAGTCAGGTGGTATAGATTATTAACCCATATAGCAGAAAATGAACCTTATCAGGAAAAGGATTGGTTCGTGCTTATGGCCATTCACTGGACCTTGAAAGGTCTGTCGTTACCGCTCTGGAGGGAATTTGAATTCATTTCCAAAGACAAAATCTGGAAGTCTTACAAAGAAGTTGAAAATAATCTAGCTATCATAGAAAGTATTCCCGATTGGATACATGAAACGGGTGAAAAGGAGCTGGGATTTGCCTGGCCTGCTATTTTACATGCGCTCAATGAGCCCGCTTCCCTTATTCTCCGGGTAAATACCTTAAAATCAAATAGTAGGTTAGTTAAAATAGATTTAGAAAAAGATGGGGTAAATACGGATATTCTGGATAATGAGGGTTTAAGTGTTCCAAATAGAAAAAATATTTTCCTGACCAATGCTTTTAAAAATGGTCATATTGAAGTGCAAGACTTCGGTAGTCAACAAATTGCATCATTCATGGAAGTTGAACCCGGCATGAAGGTTATTGACGCTTGCGCCGGTGCAGGTGGAAAATC
>CAMDWC010000266.1 GCA_945878825.1 Haliscomenobacter hydrossis DSM 1100 | reverse complement strand
CTTTGCTCCTTTTAAATTTGCCTCAGGCAGACTTCCTCCAGCTCTAAAAAATAAACTACTTATCCTTTCATCCTTTTTCTGTATGGCATATTTGCCCGGAAATAGCAATTGCCCTTTAATTTCAACAAAAGTTTGAGTCTGAAGCAATGGATTTTTCCTGATGGTAATGACATCAAATGGTTTCAATAAAATTTCATTCTCCATCTTATTTAATGATGACGACGGAATTTCTACGATAACACTTTCTGATAATTCAGCCTTTTTATTAAATGGATCAATTCCATCTATCCTCCTAGTTATTTCAATATTCATTTGAGTTGCTCCCTCTGTATATCCCTTACCAAGTAAAATAAGATCCTGTAAACTTAAATTATCTGCATAAGGAAAAACACCAGACTCTTTTATTTCTCCATATATGGTGACAAATTTAGGAACGCTAATGTCTTTTTCTGATTTAATTATAACTTTATCATTAGCCTCCAGAATATATTCACCCATTTTAATATCATTTAAATCAAATGATATTATGCTGTAAGATTGATTTTTATTTAACCGGTAAATTATAATTTTTTCCATGAATGCCTCATTTTTCAAACCACCCGCCAAAAAAATTAAATCCTTAACTTTCATATCCCTTCTCCAAGGAAATTCTCCTTGATTTTGTACCGCACCCTCTACAGTAACTTTCAAAGATTCTTCAAGATCAAATATACTCTTTATAATTAATTCGTCTTGAGGATGAAGGAGAATATCCAGCGTGTCCCTATTTAAAATAGCATTCAAATTGATATTTATAGTAAATTTTCTGCCATCTAACCCCGTTCTAAATAGTACAGCTCTGTCCAAATAAGCTTCTGGTAAAAACCCAGATGCCAAGCTAATTAGACCTGAAATAGTTAAACTATCCCGCCAGGAAAATACGCCAGGTCTGTAAACGGGTCCGTTAATAGTAATACTATTAGATAATCTATTTAGCATGGTATCAACCACATAAATATCTCCTGGATGCGGCTTAAAAACATAAATAATAGAGTCTGGAATATCCATCACAATCTTTTCTCTACCACTATATCTTTCCAATTTAATACTAGATGTAAAAGCTTCTTCTGATAAGCCACCACCATATTTTAATAAATCTAATAATGTTTCATTTTTATTCAATTCATATTTTAAGGGTCTCCTGACAGCACCTTTTAATGTTACCGGCATTTCAGAAAACGGAACTCTTATGATATCACCTGATTCAAGCCTTATATCGTCAGGAAAGATACCTGTGGTGAGCAAGGGATATAAATCAATCTTTTTAAATAATTTATTTCCTCGTATAACTTCAATATTCCGAAATGATCCCCTATCATTAGGGCCACCACTTTCATATAAGGCATTAAGAGTTGTTGATAAAGAGGAAATGCTGTAAAAGCCTGGCTTAATTACTTCTCCAGTTATAGTCACATTTATAGACCTGATTTCTTTTAATATTAAACTTATACTTGTTGAACCATTTCTAAGTTGAGGATAATATTTAGACATCAGATTTTTAATCTTTTCTCTCGCCTCTAAAATAGTTAAACCTGAAACAAAAATCGGTCCAGCATATTTAAGTCTAACCAATCCTTCTGGAGATACTGTTAAATATTCCTGCCTATCCTGAACACCACTTAAATCAAGTATCAAATCATCTCCGGCACCTAGGATGTAATTTGATGGACTGGGAATTTGTTGCTCTGTATTGAATTTAAATTGATTGTTGCTAAAAATTTCTCTTCCAAATACACTATACACTACTTTTTTTATTTCTTTTATGTTTTCTGTCCGATTTTCCGGCAAAGAATCAGTTGGTTTATTAGAAAGAACAGTAGGAGCTATTGTCCTATTTTGCCTAAGTTCTAATATTTTAACCTTTGCCATTTGAACCTCACTGTCGGTTAAACCCTTCATGCGAAGTTCTTCTAAAATTTGAGCATCACTGAATCCATTTTCAATGCTAACAAGAATTACCTTGTCCATTTCAGTAGAGGATATCTGAGCAGAAATAGTCAAACTTAAAGTTAACCCAATAATAATTAATAAAAAATTTCTACATTGGAATACATTCATGGTCAGACTAATTAAATATTAAGTTATTGATTTTATTATAAGGCTTCGCCATTCATAAGTCGCAATCGATTTATAAAAATGCCGATTCAAAATAATAAAAATAAACCATTCAAAATAAATAAGCGGCGCTAAGTTAGCATATTATAACATAAAATATTGTGTTATTTTGCTTAACTAATTGATTATACATCACAAAAGAAACCGCCGAAAATAACCCAACACAGGTATCAACACGTCCAATAATTTGGGGAAATACCGCCACAATAATTGTCCGGGAAAAATATTTACGTTATTTTCCTGACATGCCAGCAAGCATTCCTGATTGATTACCCTCAGGTTTTTTAATGAAAATTTACTCTTACCCCCGGACCTCATGAAGATAAGTGGTCTATTAAGCAGATAAAATTGCCAGTTACCTTTAATAAAACCTCTTAATAAAAATTCAAAATCTCCCGCTATTTCATAATGCTCCTTGTACAATCCGATTTCCAAATATTTCTTTTTTAACAGGAAAAATCCTGGATGCGGAGGCTGAATACCCCATTTAAAATGATTCGGCACCCAAAATTTTGTGGAATATTTCCTTATGATTTTATCTCCTGCCTGATGTGGAACATACCAAACGTCACCAAGCACTGCCTCCTTCCCCCGTTGAAATAAAGCCATTACCTGGTTCAATACCTGATTGTTCGCATAATAATCATCCCCATGCAATATTCCAATCACCTGACCCTTCGCCTGAAGAATTCCCTTATTTATTGCTGCATAAATACCCGTATCAGGACCTCTAATGATTATCCCGTTAAAATAATCCGCTGATAATTTCTGTATAGTGCCATCTGTGGAATTTCCGTCCACAATGATATGTTCCACGAATTTATATTCTTGATTCTTTACCGCGTTTACGCAGGCCAAAATAGTTTTTTCACAATTCAATGTCGGCGTTATGATACTTATCCAGGCAGTTTCATGCATTTCATTCTTATTTTTTAATTAAAATTTTTCCCATTATTAAATAATCCAGTTCCGTTCGCTGAAAACATCTGATAGCCTCCAGTGGAGAATTTATAATGGGCTCATTTTCATTAAATGAGGTGTTTAAAAGGGCAGGAATTCCCGAAATTTTATAAAATGACCTTATTAGTTGATAGAAAAGATCATTATCTTCTTTTCTAACCGATTGAATACGAACACTTTGATCTATGTGTAAAAGGGGTTCGATTTGATTCAATGCCTTTCCTTCAGGAATTATAACCTGCTCCATGAAAGGTAGAAAATCGTCACATCCAATAAAATCTTGTTGACATTCCGCTAACACGGATAACGCGAAAGGGCGAAATTTTTCTCTGTTTTTGATAATCCCATTCAGCTTATCTCTGATGCCTGGAACAGAAGGATTTGCCAGAATCGATCTGTTTCCTAATGCCCTAGGGCCGAATTCTGCGCTACCTTGAAACCATCCTATGATACCTCCCGACATCAATATATCTGACACTTTTTGAATAATTTCCTCCATACTATGCTCCTGAAAAATCAATTTCTCCTGGATGCAAATAGCCTTTATTTCGTCCTCATCATAAGAAATTCCCTTAAAAGAATGATAAATGGGTTCTTTTCTTCTTCTATTTTCACGCTGGAAATATACCCATTGCGCAGCACCTAAAGAAAGTCCGGCATCGTTGGAGGCGCTGGGAATGTATATATTTCTATAAGGTGTGAACTCTTTAATCTTCCCCATGGCTAGAGAATTTTGCATGGATCCTCCAGCTAAACAAAGATTTCTTGTTTCGCATTTCCCTGCCAAATAATTTAACCTATTCATCAAAATATACTCGAAAACCTTTTGAATAGATGCCGCAAAATCGGCATGAAAAGAAGAAATTTCTTCGCCCAAAAATCTCGGAATTCCCCATTTTGAAGCCCATACATCTGAATAAAATAGCGGAATCCCAGGACGCCCGTTAGCAATATTCTCTTTAACCAATGGGTTATCCCATTTAAAGTAGAGGGCATTCAAAGTGAAAGTACCATCCTTTTTAAGTTGGAACATCTTTAATACATCGTCAAAAAAAACAGGCTTTCCATACGCTGCCAATCCCATCACCTTGTATTCATCGCCAACTTCATGGAAACCTAAATACTGGCTTGCCGCGGTATAAAACAAACCTAAGGAATGAGGAAAACAGGTATTTCCCATGATTTTAATCTTATTTCCCTTTCCAATCCCCCACATGGAGGTTGAAAAATCACCCGAACCATCCACTGAATAAATCATTGCCTCTTCAAATGGCGAACTATAAAAAGCGGAGGCAAGGTGAGCGCGGTGATGCTCTACAAACTGAAGTTTATCCGCCAGAAGCCAATCCGGAAAGTGTCTCTCCCATTCCTTTGAAAAACCACCAAATACCTTCTTAGTTTTTTTAAGGTGATTTGGATGTTGCCATAAAAAAAGTATTTTCCTTAAAAAATTAGACCTAACATCCCCGGCCACAGCAATAAAATCTAATTGCTCAAAGGAAATATTAGTACTATTCAAGCAAAACAAGACAGATTCCAATGGGAATCCCGCCCAATGCTTGACGCGTTTAAATCTTTCTTCCTCGGAACCCACTAACCATTCGCCCTCCTTTAATAAAATAGCCGCTGCGTCAGGATGACCAAAGTTTATTCCTAAAATATTCATTTTTGTATTGTGAGGATATGATTAAATAGATGAAAACAGGGAATCGTG